>NZ_PDNZ01000001.1:300000-465156 GCF_003182595.1 Prosthecochloris marina | reverse complement strand
AATCAGCTTTCCATTAAATTCCAGGGAAGAGTACCTTTATGAAGAATGGCTGTTTACACAGTTTTCTGAACAGACCCCTGGAGACAACAGTTGTGACAAAAGCTGTATGGTTCGCTATTTTTGCTGTCTTTTATCGCTAATAAACAACGTCCCCTAAATGAAAGAGATCAGAACAAGTAGTCTCCACAGCCTTTTTGTTTTTGGGTTGCCGATTATCATCACAGCCATATATACAAAGGTTGAGAATAGTATTGGGCCTGTTGTTTTCGTTTATTCCATTGTCGGAGGTATTCTATTTGGGCTCACGTGGATTAAAACACTTATAAAAAAGTTGAACAGAGTTGTAGGATTAATAATCGGTATCCCGATTATGATAGTTGGTATTGTGCTTCTGTTCAACTTTTTCATTTGGGTCAGCTGGATAATGGGAGAAATGGACTACAGTTTATTGTGAAGTTGAGGCAATGAAAGAACAAGGAGTTCGGGAGGACGGCTCGATTCGATAAAAAACGCCTTTTTCAAAAGAAGGTACGGTCGGTGTTGTTCGTTTTTTACTCTTCGCAGATTAGTCAATGTTGTCGTTTCTCTAAAAAGAGGTTATTGGAAATGAGAACGAATCTTGATCTTGTCATGAAAGCTCAGGTTATAGAATGCATCACAGATCTATCGGAGAACACTGAACCGTTGAGCATGGTTGACATGCCGGTTCCGGAACCGGGGGCGGGTGAGGTGTTGCTGAAGGTGAGGACGTGCGGGGTGTGTCATACGGAGCTTGATGAGATAGAAGGGAGGACGCCACCGGCTTTTTTCCCGATTGTTCCGGGGCATCAGGTTGTGAGTGAGGTTGTTGCTCAGGGTGCCGGGGTGAGTGAACTCGAGATTGGCAGCAGGGTAGGGGTGGCGTGGATTTATTCAGCTTGCGGTGAATGTGAGCTGTGCCTTGACGGGAAGGAAAATCTCTGCAAGGACTTTCGTGCGACCGGTCGGGATGCTCATGGCGGGTATGCGGAATACATGGTTGTTCCGGCAGTTTATGCTTACCCTCTTCCGGAAATTTTTTCAGATGCCGAAGCTGCTCCTTTGCTGTGTGCGGGAGCGGTCGGATATCGTTCGTTGAAACTCCTGAATCTGCAGAACGGACAGGCGGCGGGGCTAACCGGTTTCGGCGCGTCGGCTCATCTTGTTTTGAAGTTGATGCGGTTTCTCTATCCCGATTCAGCGGTTCACGTTTTCGCGAGGAGCCCGCAAGAACGCGAATTTGCCCTCTCGCTTGGCGCTGAATGGGCAGGTGATACGGCCGATACATCGCCGGAACCGCTTGCAGGGATTATCGATACAACACCTGTCTGGCTTCCGGTACTTTCTGCAATGGAGAACCTCAAACCTTCCGGCCGTCTGGTGATAAACGCGATCCGAAAAGAGTCGAAAGATCAGGATGTTCTTATGCGGCTTGATTACGCAAGGCATCTCTGGATGGAAAAAGAGATGAAAAGCGTTGCCAATGTCACGGCAGGCGATGTAAGAGAGTTTCTGGCCATAGCGGAAAAGATGAAAATGAGGCCGGAAGTACAGCTTTATCCTTTCGAAGAAGCCAACAAGGCGCTCACGGACATCAAGCGGCGGAGGATCAAAGGGGCGAAGGTTCTGCAGGTTAACTGTTAAGGCAAAACAGATCCCCGGTCAAGCCCGGTATTCAATCTCCCCCAAAGTCATGCCGCACAGGTGGCGGGATCACGCAATACCTTTTTCCGATGCTGGTTTGCAAAAAAACTGCAGGGACGTGAACGGGAAAGAGGAATCATGGGAATTCTCCGGGTCAAACTGGCTGCGAAACTGCTGGTGATCGCCTGGACGGTGATGAAGAAGAAAGAGAGGTTTGCCTATGAACAACTGCTGACAAACGGCTGTACTGGTATGTATTCGGCGGGAGGAACCCGTAAACAACGTTGAGGTACGAACCTCGTGTAGGACTATTTGGGCCTCTCACTCGAATCCCGGAATCTGGATAAAGGATGCTTGACAGCCGTTCATCAGCATGTCGCATACCCGATAACGATAAGGTTCGAGATTCTGCAACAGTGAGCAATCCGCAGTTCTAATTCATGCTTTTCGAAGTTCGTGGCGGGTGTATTTTTGAACGTCAGATGTTTGTTTTTGGTGGTTTATTGAAAGCAAACAGGTTACAAAATAAGTTGTAATTGGTTGTTTGGCGTAAGATTCTTATAGGTCTTTAGCCGCATTTTCGATTGACGTTGTTGGTTTATAAATGACGATTACTCGAGTTATCATTCCTGGAATATGCGCGTGCCTTAGGTTTATTGTGGTTTTTGGTAGCTCCCAAAAAACAACCTGACTATCTTCTTTATAAGAAGGAGGGCCATATTTCTCCGTAAGTAGTTTCTTTAAAGTAGAGAACGTTGCTGCATTTTCACTGGCGTTCTTCTCTTCCACGCATTTAAGATTGACTTGGTATAACTTTTGCCTTGTTTCATCAAAGAGGAATGTCGCATTGAATTTTTTTATGCCAATTTGAATCGCATTAATTTTAACCATGCCTAATCCTGTCTCGAATTTCTCAGGATTCTCTAGTTTTTCAGCTCTAGGTGCTTCTGCATTAACTACCTCATTAGGAGTCATACCCCATGTTGTTTTGCCGTAACCCGCAATATTTTTTGGATCACCAGCCCCCTTGGCAATTTCAGCACTCAACAAAATAATTGTCAATAGAACTGCGACGGTATTTCTCAGCATTGTTTTTTCCTTTGTGTTTGCACATCACCACCTGTCATCTATACAAAATGTTTTTTTATTATTACTTATAATTACGCTACCTCTGTCGAAAAAAACAAGCATATTGGCGAGAGACTGCTGAGGGCATAGCTATTCATTGTGATGAGCGGTTCAGGTGCGAGGCGAACGGAGCCGGAGAATCCCGCAGTGTGCAGGAGTAAATCAGGATTCTGAGCACCGCTCAACGACGCGATTGAATCGCGGAATAAATAAAAGAGGGGAGCCTTATATCAAAAGCAGCAGGCTCACGGCCATCACGGCCATGCCGATGACGAGTCCTGATATGGCCAGGTGGTGTTCTCCGTATTCCTCGGCTGTCGGCAGCAGTTCGTCGAGCGAGATATACACCATGATACCGGCTACTCCGGCAAGTACAAGGCTGAAGACAAGCGGTGTGAGGAATGGCTGCAGCAGAAGATAGCCGATAATGGCTCCGAGGGGTTCAGCCAGGCCGGAAAGAAAAGAATAGCTGAATGCTTTACCTTTGCTTTTTGTGGCAAAATAAACCGGTACAGCGACGGCCATGCCTTCAGGAATATTGTGTAACGCAATGGTGACGGCTATCACGATACCGAGGCTCTGGTCGGAAAGGGCGCTGAAGAAAACCGCAAGACCTTCCGGAAAATTGTGAATGGCAATGGCAATGGCTGTGAAAATACCCATTCGGTAGAGCTTGCTTTCGTCAGGCTTGTCGCTTTCGATAGTGCCCACAAGTGATGTTTCATGCGGATTTCCAAAATGTGGCATCAACTGGTCAATGATCCAGATCAGGGTGATTCCTCCGAAGAACGCCGCGGTCGTGATCCATGCCGCTTTCCTTTCAGACACTTCTTCGAGAATCGAAGCCTGGGCTTCCGGCAATATTTCCGCGAAAGAAACATAGAGCATAATTCCGGCAGAGAAGCCGAGGGCAAACGTCAGGAACCTTTTGTTCGTGTGATGGACGGTCAACGCGAGGACACTGCCGATACCGGTCGAAAGTCCGGCAAGCAGTGTCAATGTCAAGGCAGGAATCATGTCGGCAGTGATCATGATGCGTGGCTTTGAATTATTTTATTGATGAAGATTTTTCTTCGGTTCACTTGCCGATGTTAACCGGCTGCTTTTTCTTCAATCGTTTTTATCAGTGTCTCCACGTCCGGTATGGCGTCGATCTCTTCCTTGGCAAGGAGAACTTCAAGCGTGTCATTTCGCTGCAGAACAACCGGGTAGTCGAATTCCTTTCCGTACTTTTTCTTGAATTCATCTCTGTGAAGAAACTCCATTTCGGTATCCGAGTTTTCCCTGAAATCCTTCCATATCTGTTTTTCGGTAAAGGTGTCATGCGTCAGGCTGCATAAGCCGCACTGGTAGGTTTCTGGGCTGAAAAGCTTGTGGCCTATATCGAAAAGACCGCTTACCGGTCCGCTGTCGGCATTGTATACAAAGACAAGTTTCATGATCGGTCGCTCATTGGTGAGGTTATTCATAAACGTAAAGTTTTGATAATAACAACGTAAAGTAATAATTTTTAACATGTGAAATGATTTTGCCGTCGTTTGGTTTGCGGCTTCATTTAACCCCCACTCCCATGCTCAATGATATTTTGCTTATTGGCGAAAAGCATAAAAAAGCCGCTGAATCGATAGCCGAAAGGGTTCTTGTTGAAAAAGAGGCAAAAGAAGAAGAACAGCCGGGGTACCGGTTCATTGTCGCTATTTCCGGTGAATCGGGAGCGGGCAAGTCGGAACTTTCACATTCCCTTGCAACGGTGCTTAAAAAGGAGGGTATTCGGGTCAAGATTCTGCATACCGATAACTATTACCTTATCGAGCCTCTGAAAAGAAGGGCGTTCAGGGAGCTGAACAACTTTGAGGATATTGGCCCTCAGGAATACGATCGTGAGCAACTGCAGCGGAATATCGCGGATTTTCGGAAGGGTCATACGGCAGCGGATATGCCCTGTATAGACATCATTACCGAGAAAGTGGATCGTCTGGTTACCGATTTCAGTGATATCGACTTGCTTATTATCGACGGTCTCTATGCAATCGCCACTGAAGGCATTGATCTTGGAGTGTATATCGATCTTACATACAAAGAAACAAAAAAGAACCAGATGCTTCGTGGCAAGGAATTGACCGATGACCATCGTTGGAAAGTGCTTGAAAAAGAGCATCAGAGCGCAACCGAATTGCGCCGTTTGGCCAATACTTTTGTCAGCCGGGAGTATAAGGTTCTGTTTCGCGATTGAGGATTGTGTAAGAAACGTGATTCAAGATCATGGAATCTCCCATTGAAAAAGCAGTTGTACTCATTGTTGATGACAGTGCAATGATGCGAACGTTGACTTCTCATGTCGTTGAACGTCTTGGATACAAGCCTTTGAGCGTTTCGAACGGTGATGAAGCCATAGAGCGGGTTTCGACTGGTCGCTGTGACGTTCTTCTGCTCGATATCAGCATGCCCGGAAAGAGCGGTATGGAGGTTCTCAGATATATTGTGGAAAATGATTATCGTCTGCCGGTGATTATGATTTCCGGTTCCGGAGACATAGACCAGGCTGTTCAATGTATCAAAATGGGGGCGTATGAGTATCTGACGAAACCTATCGACAACAGCCGTCTCGAAATTACTTTGAAGAATGCTCTTTCCGAATCGATGTTAAAGCAAAGGGTGAGGCTTCTTACAACCGCTATGGAGCAGAGCCCTGTTTCCGTCGCCATTACCGATATCAAGGGGAAGATAGAGTATATCAATCCGGCTTTTTCCAGAATTTCCGGTTACTCCATGGACGAAGTTTTAGGTAAGAGGATCAGTATTCTCAAATCAGGTGAGCATTCGGACGCTTTTTACAAAAACCTTTGGGAAACTGTTTCCCGTGGTGAGGTCTGGCAGGGTGAGTTTCTTAACAGAAAGAAAAACGGTGAACTGCTTTGGGAGCAGGCTGTCATTAGCCCTATTAAAAATAACATGCATGATATTTCCCACTTCCTTGCCCTTAAAGAAGACATTACAGAAAAGAAGAAGAGCAGGGAAGCACTCGCTGAAAGTGAACAGAGGTTCAGAGAGCTTTCGGACCTTTTGCCTCAACCCGTATTTGAAACCAATAAAGACGGTTATATCACCTATTTCAACCGCGCCGGTTATTCTGTGTTTGGCTATAAGCAAAGTGACCTCCGTGATGGTCTGGAGGTTATGCGTATGTATGCTCCGGGAGAGAGGGCGAAAGTCAGAAAGAATATCAAGGTGAGGCTGGAGGGGAGGAAAGTTGAAAACCATGAATACACAGCCCAAAGAAAGAATGGCACCATATTTCCTGCTCTGGTATACTATGCTCCCATTTTTAAAAAGGAAAGCTTTGAAGGATTGAGGGGGATAGTCCTCGATATTACCAGACGAAAACAGGCTGAGAAAACTCTTCTGGATAACCAGAAAAAGTACAGGAACCTTTTTCATGCAATTCCTGATCCTGTCATCGTCGCCGATGCCGATACCGGTGCTATTGTTCAATGGAACAGGAGGGCGTTGTCTTTTTTTGGTTACAAGTCTGTAGAGCTTTCATCTATGATGATGGCTTCGCTCTATCCTGAAAATGTTCGTGATAAGCCCCCTGCTTTTTTTCGAAAACAAGGTCAAATTAAAGGGGGATCGGTTGAGACGAAAATTCTGACGAAAAACGGTTTTCTCGTTGATGTTGCTGTTAACAGCGCTTTTTTTGAAACGGCAGGGCAAAAAAAGGTTTTCGGTATATTCCGAGATATTTCCGAACAGAAAAAATCCGAGCAGCTTATCAGGGAAAACATTCGGCTGAAAAATGATTTCATTGCGAACGTCTCTCATGAACTCAGATCACCCCTGTTCTCAATTCTTGGATTTACCTCGACCCTGCTTCGGGACAGAGATGAGCTGGATCATGAGACAATAGGTGAGTTTCTCGGGATTATTCACGAGGAAAGCCGGAGACTTTCTTCGCTTATTGAAGATGTGCTTACCATTTCCAGGATAGATTCCGGAAAAGTCGCTTATAAGAAAAGTGCTCTCGACCCGGCAGCGATCATCGATAGTGCCTGTAAAAGCCTGAAAATCCGGGCGGATGAGAGACATATCGAGCTTTTTCTTGACCTTTACGGGAGCAATTTGCTGGTATATGCCGATCCTGATGCTTTGAAGCAGGTGGCGGTTAATCTTATCAGTAATGCGATAAAGTTTACCAGTGAAGGAGGAAAAGTCAGTGTAACCCTTTCGAAAAATCACGATACCATGGTTCTCGCGGTTGATGATAACGGTTCCGGTATTCCTGAGAAAGACCTCGATAGGATATTTGAAAAGTTCTATCGCGTCGAAAGGCCCGGTGAAGAAATCGAGGGGACTGGACTTGGATTGCCGATTGTCAAAGAAATAATTCTTGCGCATAACGGAAGTATTGATGTGAAAAGCCGAAACGGTTTTGGATCGACCTTCTTTGTCCGTTTACCGCTGTACCGTCCTGAAAATTGATAGTACTATGAAGCATAACGGACAATCAATACTTGTGGTTGATGATCAATCAAGTACGAGAAGACTGATCAGTTATTCTTTGCAGAAAGCAGGCTATAGGGTTATCGAAGCCGTGAACGGTAAAGAGGCCTTGGAACAGTGTTTCCGGTCAGTGCCGGATCTTATTCTCTGCGATATCATGATGCCTGAAATGAATGGTTTTGAGTTCCGTGAAAAATTGCTTCAAAACGAACGGTTCCGCTCCGTCCCTTTTGTGTTTCTTTCGGCAAGGGCGCAGACTGAAGAGCTGTCCGAGGCTAAAAGGCTTTATCCTCAGGGGTATATTACCAAACCGGTTGAACCGGAGATTATTGTTGAAACTGTAAAGAACCATTTGAAATGAAACAATCTCGTATTCTTGTCGTCGATGATTCTCCAAGTATCCGGCGCCTTCTTTCTCACAACCTTGGAAAAAAGTTCAAGGTGCTGCTTGCTGAAAATGCGCAGGATGCTCTGAACCTGCTGGATCAGGGTCAGATGCCCGACCTGATGATTGTTGACGTGGCAATGCCGGGAATGGACGGTTTTTCTTTCGTTGACCGGATCAGGCAGGATTCTGTCTATAATGCTATTCCTCTTATCATGCTCACGGCAAGGGACAAGAGCGGCGACAAAGAAAAAGGATTGAAGCTCGGGGCAGATGATTACCTTACCAAACCTTTCGATATCGATGAACTCGGTGAAAGAATAGAACGTTTGCTTGCATGAACTCTTTTGCACAGAGGGCGCTTAACCAAGATTTTCGATGATTTCTTCAACTGTGTTGCATACCCGGTAAAGCTTGCTATGATCCGGTTTCACAAGGTTTTGTGCAGCAAGTACATCAAAGAATTGCAGCAGAGGGTTCCAGAAACCATCTATGTTGAAGAGTGAGATGGGTTTATCGTGATGGCCCAGATTGCGCCATGTAATAACTTCGACAAGTTCATCGAGTGTGCCGAATCCTCCAGGTAAAACAATGAAAGCGTCAGCCCATTCTGCAAGCTTCATTTTTCTTTCATGCATTGTTTCGACGATGTGGAGTTCGGTGATGTCATAATGGGCGATTTCTTTTTCTTCGAGGAAACGCGGAATAATCCCCCGGACAGTTCCACCATTCTGCATAACGGCATTTGCAATGCATCCCATCAGTCCGACATTTCCTCCTCCGAAAACAAGAGAGATATCTCGCTCGGCAAGACTTCTTCCGAGTTCCGATGCGGCTTCGAAGTACTGCTTCGGTGAATGGTTGCTTGAACTGCAGTATACGGTAACGGATTTTGGCATAAGACGTGGCTATTGAATACTGTGTGTTGTTTCTATGCTTCTTTCTCTCTTTTCTTCGATTCGTGGCTTTTTGGTTGCAAGTATGCTGGCGTGATGGCCTTATTGAGCAACTCAGCGTTCAGCACTGTCTAACGGTTTCGTGTAATGCTGTCGTCAGAGCGTTCATAGACATAGGTTTTCGGTTCGACCAGTTTCTTTACGGAAAACCGCTCCGAAGCACGTTTCCAGAAATCGGTATCCTCGGCATAGTCGAGATTTTCGAACCCGCCAAGAGAGAAAAAAAGATTTCTTTTTCCAAAAAGAGTTGCCCCTAAAATGCATTTCTGAATATGAATGGTTCTTTCCGGATGATAACAATCGGTTACATAAACGTC
Source organism: Prosthecochloris marina (assembly GCF_003182595.1). Lineage (NCBI taxonomy): Bacteria > Pseudomonadati > Chlorobiota > Chlorobiia > Chlorobiales > Chlorobiaceae > Prosthecochloris > Prosthecochloris marina. The sequence goes on along the minus strand of NZ_PDNZ01000001.1, from coordinate 456,208 downwards.
ATCATCTCCACAAAATCCTCCTGAAATCAGGTCTGTGTCAGGGTGTTTTTCAAGATATATAAAGCGTGATTCAAGGTGTTCCGGCAAGTAGTGATCATCACTGTCGAGAAAAGTTATATAGCGGCCGAATGATGCCTGAATACCGGCATTTCTTGAAATGGCCGGTTTACGGTTCGAGTGTTTCATGTAACGAATGGTCTGATATTGCTTCATGAACTCGGAAATGCGTTCAAAGGTCTTATCTGTACTGCCGTCATCGACGACTATGAGCTCCCAGTTTGTGAATGTCTGGGCTATGACGCTCTGAACCGCGCGTACAAGGCGTGTTTCTCGGTTGTAGGTTGGCAATATAACCGAAATGGTGGGGTAGAGAGTGAAGTTCATGTTTTCTTGTTTGGAATTATTGTTCCCCCATGATCTGTATAAACACTTCGCGATCCCTAGGGCGGTTGTCGTGATCGATATAAACAACCTGTTGCCATGTTCCCCGTACAAGTTTTCCTTTACTGACAGGCATGGTTATTCCCGGTCCCATAAGCGATGCTCTCATGTGCGAAAAACCATTGTCGTCTCCCCATGTTTCAGAGTGGCGACTGCGTTCTCTACTGGAAACAAGTTGCTCAAGTTTTTCTTTGAAGTCTTCAACGAGGGCCGGTTCGAATTCCATGGTGGTTATCGACGCGGTCGAGCCTATTGCCGAGATGTTGGCAATCCCTTCCCTGATACCGGATTCGTCGATAACATTTTCAACGTTATTCGTCAGATCGATGATGTCAGAGAAGCCTTTTGTCGTGATGTGTATGGTTTTTGAACAGATCATAACCTGAAATTTTTGATTGCAAGAGCGCATACAAGCATTCCTGCAACCAGAAAATTCTGGGCGATCGCATTGTAGCGCACATCCATTGTTTTCGGTGATCTTACAAGGCTGAACTGCAGATAAAACTGGGGGATGATGAGCAGGGTTACAATCAGTGCAAAAGAAGGCTGATCCAGCATGAGCATATAGGCTGCTGCCATCAATTGTCCAATATTGATAAGGATTGCGGCAATTATTGCGGCTTTCCTGTCCCCAAATGCAACAGGTAGAGTCCTGATTCCTATTTGGCGGTCGCCTTCAGCTGATTTGAAATCATTGATTGTCATGGTTCCGGTACTCGATATGGTGAAAAGAGTTGCGACAATCAGTGAGGGAGAAAGGGACTGTAACGTGAATTCAGGATTGTAAGCTATCTCTCCGGCAATCCATGGTATAACGAGGTATGAGACTGCAACGATAATGTTGCCGGCCCAGAGCCTTTTTTTGAGCTTGATGGGATTTGCACTGTAGAGGTGTGCATTGACGATTCCTATAACGACATACAGAGCGATAAGCGGGTGTATCAGATAGCCGACAACAACGGAGAGAATCGACCACGTCGCTATGAGTATCGTTGCGTTTCTGAGTGATATTTCTCCACCTGGGATAGGGCGCCATGGTTCGTTGATTTCATCGAGGTCACGATCGAAATAATCATTGAGCATCTGGCAGGTTCCACTGGCGAGCGGACCGGTAAGCAGCATGCCCAACAGGAACTTGATTCCTATAATATCTTGCCAGCCGAAAGCGCCGCTGGCTACTGCACCACATAAAAAGCTCCAGATTACCGGAATCCAGGTGACAGGTTTCAGAAACCGGATAAGAAGAACGATGTTGGGTAGGTGTTCAGCCGATCTTTTTCCAGGGGCAACTACCTTACGGACATTAAGGGATGGTTCCTGCCGTGCGTCGTTTCCTTGCGGATTGGTTGAACTTTTTTTGAGGAAAGAATCGCTCACCCCGGCGTTGTTTTTTTGTTGTCGGTAAAGAAGCCCGGAAAAATAACACGTAAAGCTACAGAACCAAACTGCATATCACAAATTCTGCCTGTATTTTCTGAAAAGGATGACGCTGTTTTTTTGAACACGGTGTTTTTGCGGGTGGATTACAACAGCAAAGAACAAGGGTATAATTTTGAACAGGGAGAGTGAGGTGTAATTATTTGTCGCAGTTATAATTACAGGAATTTTACTGAAGCGATGAGTGCCGTTGTTTTTGGCGCGACTATTCGGCTCGATTCTGCACAAGAGAGTGGGCGTGTTCTGGAAAACGGTCCTATGGGGCCGGTACCAAATTCAGGGGACGGTATTCCTGATGGTAGTGGTATTGATGCTCCGAATGGGCCGAATAAAAGGAGGTAAACAAAAAAAGCGGCATGCAAGTTGACGTGCCGCTTTTTGTCTATGAGCAAAACGTAATAATAATACTTATCCCTGTACGATGCATTCCGCAGGGCAAACAGCTACACAAGACTGCTCGTCAAGACCTTCACATTCATTACATAGGTTCGGGTCGATAATATAAATATCGTCGCCGGCTGAGATAGCATTTACCGGGCATTCCGGCTCACAGGCTGCACAATAGGTGCATTCTTCGGTAATGTAAAGTGCCATGTTACTTCCTCGCTTAAGAGTTACAAGAAAAGATTAATTGAAAAAAAGAACTCTATCAGTAAAACAGGAAGTTAATATAAAACTTTTTTCCTCCTGACAAAACCTGTTAACGGTCTATCGGAAAGAGGCTGATTTCTTTTCCGGAAAACGGTTTAGGTAGTGTATTTCTTTGTTATGGAAAGTGTTTTATACCTTGAAGATACAGTCGACTGGACAAACCACGACGCAGGCTGCTTCGTCGAAATAACCTTCACAGTCAACGCATACGCTTTCATCGATGATATAGATGTCGTCGCCGGCAGAAATAGCGTTGACCGGGCATTCCGGCTCACAAGCTGCACAATAGGTGCACTCTTCAGTAATTCGATGTGCCATGATGGTATGTTTTTTTGTTGTAAAAGCAGTGTTACCAGAGGGGATCACCAATCCTTCCACGCCCTTGAAAGCTTAACAGTGATAGGTCGGACATAGTTCCGCAATTGTCATTTCGGACGTTGAAGCGTTCACCGGTCCTATTTTTCCTCATCCTGTTCGTAGGCTTCGATAATATTGCGAACGAGGCGGTGGCGGACAACGTCTGATTTGTCGAGAAACACGAAACTTATTCCGGAAATTCCCTGAAGTATTGTCCGGGCATTTGTGAGACCCGATTCGACCTTGTTTGGAAGATCTATCTGGGTTACATCTCCCGTGATGATGGCTCTCGAGTTGATGCCGAGCCTTGTCAGACACATTTTCATCTGCTTGTTTGACGCGTTCTGCGCTTCGTCAAGGATAATGAAAGAGTTGTTAAGCGTCCGGCCTCTCATATACGCAAGTGGAACGATTTCGATAATTCTCTGCTCTGTTAACGCTCTGAGTTTTTCTGCGGTCAGCATATCCTGCAGGGCATCATAGAGGGGACGCAGGTAAGGATCGATTTTCTGTGCAAGGTCTCCCGGCAAGAACCCAAGGCTCTCACCGGCTTCAACGGCCGGTCTTGCAAGAACGATTCTTTTGACCTGTTTTTTTTTCCAGGCTGAAACGGCTATTGCTACCGCTGTATAGGTTTTGCCTGTTCCTGCAGGACCGATAGCGAACACAATATCGTTTTGTTTTGCTTCGGAAACCATTCTGCGCTGCCCGTTCGTTTTTGCTTTTACTACATAATCCTTTGTAGCGACAATTGTATCACTGTCGGTGGATAGAGAATTTTTGCTCGAGGGAGGAGGAGTGAATGCGAGACTGAGCAGGGCATTGAGGTCATTTTCCTGTATTTCTCCATGCTGGTCGGCCAGAAATTTCATTTCACCGAAAATCTGTTCCAGAAGTTTTACTTCATTTTCTTCTCCTTTGATCAGCAGCTTGTTTCCACGAGCCGTCAGTTTTGTCTCTGGAAATTCTTCCCGGATCTTTTTGAGCCAAGTATCATGGGGTCCAAAGACAATGACGGGTTCGATGCCCTTGAACTCTATGGATTTTTCTTTAAGCAAGAGGTTTTGGTTTTGTCATTAGGGATTTTGATTGTCGAAATAGGGGGAATCACTATCAAGATAGTTGTTTACATAATCTTTGACACCCTCTTCAAGGCTGGTCAATGGCTGTGTGTAGCCGTATGATCTCAGTTTGCTGATTTCTGCCTGAGTGAAGTACTGGTACTTGTCACGAAGTGTTTCGGGCATGGGTGTGTACTGAATTTTCGATTCAAGTCCTAAAGCAGAAAAGGTCGCTTTTACAAGGTCGTTGAAGCTTCTTGCCTGTCCGGTTCCCACGTTGAAAACGCCATGTATCGTTTGGTTTTCAATAAGCCACGATATAAGGGCAGTACAGTCTTTTACATAGATAAAATCTCTCATCTGCTCTCCATGAGGGTAATCGTCCCGGTGGGATTCGAAAAGCTGAACAGTGCCGGTTTCCTTTATCTGTTGAAAAGCTTTGAAAACGACACTGCACATGTCGGTTTTATGGTATTCATTCGGGCCGAACACATTGAAAAATTTCAAGCCTACAGCTTGCTTGAGAATACCTGTTTTCAAAGCCCAGAGATCGAACAACTGTTTCGAGTAGCCGTACATATTAAGCGGTCTGAGACGCTTGAGATTCTCTTCTTCGTCATTATAGCCTCTGCGACCGTCTCCGTAAGTGGCCGCGCTCGACGCGTAGATAAAACGGATCTTTCGTGAAGCGCAAAGCATGGCAAGTTCTTTCGAGTAATTGTAGTTGTTTGCCATGAGAAGCGATGCATCCGTTTCCGTCGTGGCACTGATTGCTCCCATGTGGATAACAGTACTGATTTCTGGAAGCCTGTTATCGGCAAGCCATGAAATAAACTCGTTTTTATGTATGAAGTCGGTGAAAGAAAGGCCGGAAAGGTTTTTCCATTTTCCGGTAGCGGTTGAACCGAGATCATCGACAACGATGATGTCAGTTGTGCCATGTTTGTTGAGTTCCCAGAGCATTGCGCTGCCTATGAATCCAGCTCCTCCGGTAATAACTATCATGTAGGGATTGTGTGGGTTTTGTATTTATTCTTAGTAATAAATATAAATCCATGGTTTGGAAAACAAAAGGCCGTTACTGTTCAAACGGCCTTTTGCGAGATGAGAGCAGGTTATGCCGAAGCTTTCAGCAAGCAGTCTTTAACGAGAAATTTGCGCCCCCAGAAGAGCCAATGCCGTATAGTCTCGACAGGGCGGTCCATGATTTCGGATATCTGTCGGTGTTTCAAGCCCGATATTTCATATAACAGGACGGAAAGCTTAACATCTGCAGCCCTTCGTCTCAGCTTTCCAAGAACAGATTTTGTTGTTCCGTTTCCGTTTTCGTCTATGCCGAGTTCCGTATCCTGCCCATAACGATCGATGTAGCAACTTCTGAACACTTTCAGGAGATCGGTTTCGCGAGTACTGATGTCAGCATTGAGATACGTTCTGTTCACGAGTTCGTCCGAAGCTTTTTCACTGCCTGTCATCCAATAGGCAAGGCTATATATATCGTTCAGTATGTCTAAAGGTGTTTTGTTTATCCTGATCATTGTTGCCTCCTTTAAATAGGATTAATTTTATCCTTTTTTAAGTTATGAAAAAAAAACAATAAGTCAACCTTTTTTTGGATCAGGTCGGGAAAAAAAGGATATTCACGAACATAAGGCTGGACAAAAAACAGTATTTTATCGTTTAGCACGAGGTGCTAAGCTGCATATAAATTGCTTGAGTGTTTATGGATAAAGATCTATCTCGACTGCTGAACCCTGCATTGCAGCATATCGGGGCATACAAGGTTGAAGGCGGACAGCAGGCCGATGTCAAATTGAATCAGAATGAAAGCCCCTTCGATCTGCCGGTACTGATGAAGGAGGCTATACTCGATGAATTCAAGCAGGAGGCTTGGAACCGCTATCCGGATATTCTGCCATTCAGGGGAATTCAGGCTTATGCGAACTTTGTGGGTGTTCCTTCCGAATCTGTGATGATGAGTAACGGGTCCAACGAAATGCTGTATACCATTTTTCTTGCTTGTCTTTCCAAAGGCAGAAAAGTGGTGATTCCCATACCGTCTTTTTCTCTTTATGAAAAACTTGCAATTTTGCTTCAGTCACAGGTTGTCGCTGTTCCGATGCATGAAGATCTTGCTTTCGACGTTCCTGAAATCATTCGCAGAGCAAGGGACGAAAAAGCGGGCTTTGTCGTCCTTTCCACCCCCAACAATCCAACCAGCAGGTCTTTGTCGCTTGAAGAAATACGTATGATAGCCAGTGAGGTTGACGCCATTGTGCTTGTTGACGAGGCCTATGTTGAATTTTCGCGGGAAGAATCAGCCATTGCATTGCTGGAAGAAACGCCCAATCTTATTGTTTTGAGGACAATGTCCAAGGCTCTTGCTCTTGCAGGAATGAGGATAGGTTTTGCGATGGCAAATCCTGAGCTGATGGCTCAGATAGCAAAGCCGAAAATACCGTTTACTTCGAGTCGTCTGGCTGAAATTACCCTTACCCATGTGCTTGATAATTATCATCTCGTCGAAGAGGCGGTAAGCTATATTCTCAATGAACGTGTTCGTATGTCTGAAGCCTTGAGAAAAATAAATGGAATAAGAGTGTTCGAAAGTGACGCAAACTTTATTATTATAAGAGTTTCAGATGCACAAAAGGTTTTTTCCTACCTTGCAGGGCAAGGTATCCTTGTACGAAATGTTTCGGGCTATCCACTGATGGAAAACTGTCTTCGTTTCAATATAGGACTGAGGCAGGAAAACGATCTTCTTCTTGAAAAACTTCTGGCGCTTCAATGACGACATTGTTCAGAAAATTGCGAAGTGACGAAATGGCTCGCCTCGGTGTCGATGAGTATGCCAGAGTGGAAAAACATCCTGTTACTGTTTTGCTTCACAACATACGCAGTATGTATAATGTAGGTTCGGTTTTTCGTACCGCTGATGCTGCGGGTATAGCAAAGGTTATCATAACAGGTTACACTGCGACACCGCCCAGAAAAGAGATCGATAAAACTGCCTTGGGGGCTCAAGAAAGTGTGCCTTGGGAATATTTCTCTCATCCGAAAGAGATTCTGGAAAAATTGAAGAATCAGGGCGTAACGATATGCGGGCTTGAAATTACCGAGAACAGTATGCGTTATACCGACATCTGCAAGCAAGATTTCCCGTTGTGCCTGATTCTCGGCAATGAGGTTGATGGTATTGACAGTGATGTTCTGCAATTTTGCGACCATGTGCTAGAAATTCCCCAGTATGGGACAAAACATTCTCTTAACGTTTCAGTTGCTGCGGGAATCGCTCTTTATGAAATGGTAAGGATATTCCGTCAAGAAACAATCGTCTCCGGCATTCATGGAAATTTTTAAGTTTTAGCGTTAATGTTGCATTACAGGACGTACAGGCTGTCGGAAACGGATCCATGGGTGGTATTTGTTCACGGGGCGGGAGGAAGCTCTTCAATATGGTTTCTTCAGGTCAAGGAATTCAGGAAACATTTCAACATTTTGATGGTCGACCTGCGAGGGCATGGAAAGTCGAAGGGGGCGCCGGTTTCGCAGAAAAGGAAGTATAGTTTTGAAGATATCACCCTCGACATCTTTGAAGTGCTTGACTACCTCAAAATAGAAAGAGCGCACTTTATCGGAGTTTCACTCGGTACCATATTGATTCGCCAGATCAGCGAATTGGCTCCTGAAAGGGTATGTTCAATGGTGATGGCTGGAGCGATCATACGGCTTAATGTCAGGGCAAGGTTTTTGGTGGGTCTCGGCAATACTTTCAAACGTTTTGTGCCCTATATGTGGCTGTACAGTTTTTTTGCCTGGATCATCATGCCGAGGGCAAGGCACAAGAAGTCGAGATTGCTGTTTGTCAGCGAGGCAAAAAAAGTCGCGCAGAAAGAGTTTATGCGGTGGTTCAAGCTGACCTATGAGCTGAATCCACTGCTTAAATATTTCGAAGAAAAGGATACGAGAATTCCTACGCTTTATCTGAGCGGAGAAGAGGATTACATGTTTCTGCCGGCTGTCGAGTATATTGTACAGAGGCACGATAATTCCTCTCTCGGGATTATCAGGAATTCAGGTCATGTATGCAATGTCGATCAGCCTAAAGATTTCAATGCAAGAGCGATAGCTTTTATGCAGAGCAATTCGGCGTGTTCGCGGTTCATCGAAGCAAGTGTCGCTGTTTAGATACTTTTTCTGTTGAAATGGGTCATGGCATGTTCTATACCGTGCTGCACGAAATCAAGGGCGGCATCAGCACTTGCAGGGATTATTTTGTCGATGATTTTTCGATCTTCCTCACTGAATCTCCCAAGCACGAATGACGAATAGGAGCCTGTCGGTCGGTCCATGCCTATGCCGACGCGTAGACGGGCGAAATCTTCTCTTCCAAGGCACTGGATAATGTGTTTGAGTCCGTTCTGGCCTCCTGCGGAGCCTTTTGCCCTCAACCGTATCGAACCGAGAGGAATATTGAGGTCGTCACAGATAACGAGAACATCCCCGATACCGATTTTATAGAAGTTCATTGCGGCAACTACAGCGTGGCCCGAAAGGTTCATGTATGTCATCGGTTTGAGCAGGAGCACCGGTTCGCCCCGATGGGATATTTTTGCATAGTGAAAATTACCCTTTCCGGAAGTAAAGCCGGTCTGAAGTGTTCGGGCCATTTCATCAATGATTTCGAACCCTATGTTGTGGCGGGTGTTTTCATGCCTTTTTTCGGGATTTCCCAGTCCGGCGATAAGCTTCATGACAATGTTTTTATTGATGTTGCGGATCTGTCATGAACATAAGTGATAAGGATTATAATAGCAAAAACCATGTACCGCATGGTGCAGGCGGAGCGTTACTGTGCTTGTGGCAAAGCACTGAAGGTTTATTTTTTGTATTTGTGGATAGACCTGTACCTTCCTGTTCTTTTCAAACCTGTAACTTTTTTTATTGATGCCACGTTTTTCTTCTTCGATATCTTCGCTGCGTTCGTCAGAAATCCGCGATTTGATGAAACTGGTGACCCGGCCGGGAATTATTTCTTTTGCCGGGGGCATGCCCGATAACGATTTGTTTCCCATCTCTGAGGTTGACGAGTTGTTTGGTCGGCTCGATGTTTTGAAAAAACAACAGGCGTTTCAGTACGGTCCAACGCCCGGGCTGCCCTCACTTTTGGAATCTCTCGGTGAATTTCTTGCTGCCAGGGGGTTGCCGACCGAGCGTGAACGGCTCATGATTACCACGGGATCGCAGCAGGCGATCAGTATTCTTGCTCGTGCTTTTCTCGATCCGGGAGACCGGGTGCTGGTTGAAAATCCATGTTTTATCGGAGCACTTTCGGCATTCAAGTCATGCCAGGCCGAGTTGACCGGACTTTCAGTTGATAAGGAGGGGATCAGTATCGGAGACCTTGACGTAGAAGCGAACAGTACAGATCCCGCAAAGTTGTTGTATATCACTCCGTATTTTCACAATCCCGGGGGAATACTATATTCCATGGAGCGCAAGCGTCGTCTTGTTGAAACTCTCGCCTGGAAGGATATTGTGCTGATCGAAGACGACGCTTATGGTGAGCTGTATTTTTATGAAGAAGATAAACCGCATCTGAAACCGATCAAGGCGGAAAATCCCGAAGGCCTCGATGTGTGTTACACCGGTTCATTTTCGAAAATACTGGGACCAGGTCTGCGTTTGGGCTGGTTGCTCGCTTCGGAGGAGATTTATGAGCGTTGTGAATTGATCAAACAATCATACGATGCTTGTTCTCCGAGTTTTACACAGGTTATTGCCGATGAATTTATCCGCTCCGGGCAGATTTTCCCTTACATGGAACGAGTTCGCACGGAGTACCGGAAACGGGCATTGCTGATGGGAGATATTCTTGAGGCGACGTTGCCGACCGATGTTGCCTGGACAAGACCCCGGGGAGGGTTTTATATCTGGCTTGCACTGCCGGAGCATATCGATGCATCAGAAGTTCTGGAGTTGTCTCTTGAGGATGGAGTGGTTTTTGTGATCGGAAAGACTTTCGATCCACAAGGACGCCGGAACAATACACTTCGTTTGTCTTATTGTAACACAGACGCCAGTCAGATTGAACGTGGAATACCGATTATAGCCAGTGCGATCAAAAAGGTTATGAATCGTTATTGAGGTTTTGGTTTGTTCCGGGTTGCAGGAATTGGTGTTCGTGTTGTTGGAGAACGTTTATAATTTTTTCAAGAGAATCTGCTCTGATGACGACAACAGCACTATTGCCTGTAGCGTAGGCGTACATGTAGTCGATGGCGACACCATTATCGGAAAGAATACGGAGCGCTTTATGAAGTCCTCCCGGATTGTGAGGAACAATGAGGCATACGACATCGGTGATTTTGACGGCGAAGCCATTTGCCTTCAGCACGTTTTCGGCAAGGTCAGGATCGCTCGTTATCATGCGAAGTATCCCGAAATCGGTTGAATCCGCGATGCTGAATGCGCTGATATTGATGTTGTGTTCGGCTAATATGCCGGTGATTTCGGTTAACCGTCCGATCTTGTTTTCGAGAAATACGGAGAGTTGTTTGATGATCATGAGTGATGTCGATTAAAGTTTTCGATTGTCGATGACCCGCTGTGCCTTCCCGGCGCTGCGCTCGATGGTACGTGGTTCAACGAGCTTGATGCGGGCACTGATGCCAAGGGTGCTCTGGATGTTGTGAAGGATACGCTTCTGCAAGTCTTCGAGTTCTCCGATTTCGTCACTGAAAAACTGGTCTTCAACCTCCACCTGTATTTCAAGCGTATCGAGATTGTTTACCCGGTCGACGATAAGAATATAGTGCGGCTTTGTTTCATTCATTTCCAGCAGGACAGATTCAACTTGTGAGGGAAAGACGTTGACGCCGCGGATGATGAGCATATCGTCGGAACGGCCAACACATTTTTCCATGCGCACGAGTGTTCTGCCACAGCTGCAGGTGTCAACATGCAGCCTGGTGAGGTCACGGGTTCGATAACGCAAGAGCGGCAGGGCTTCTTTCGTGACAGGGGTGAACACGAGTTCTCCAAGCTCACCATATGGTAGGATTTCTCCAGTGTCGGGATTGATGATTTCGGGTATGAAATGGTCTTCAAAGATATGCATGCCATGGTGGGCGGAGCACTCCATTGAAACTCCGGGGCCGATGATCTCGCTGAGACCGTAAATATCGAAAGCCTTGATTCCCAAAAGATCCTCGATTTCCTTACGCATTTCTTCTGTCCAGGGTTCGGCTCCGAAAATTCCTGCCGTGAGGCGGAAGTTTTTGCGGTCTATTTCGGCCTCGTTGATAGCTTCGCCGAGAAAGGAGGCATAGGACGGCGTACAGGCAAGTACAGTAGAACCGAAATCCTGCATGAGCTGAAGCTGTTTTTTTGTGTTTCCACCGGAAATCGGGATCACCGAAGCTCCGACTTTTTCCGCTCCGTAATGGAGCCCGAGTCCGCCGGTAAAAAGTCCGTAACCATAGGCTACCTGAATAATGTCATCCCGGGTCACTCCTGCCATGCTCAGTGAGCGGGCAACGACTTCACTCCATGTCTGAATATCACGATGAGTATAGCCGACAACAGTGGGTTTGCCTGTTGTACCGCTGGACGCGTGCAGCCGTACGATATCCTGTTGCGGAACGCTGAAGAGTCCGAAAGGGTAGTTATCGCGAAGGTCCTGTTTCGTAGTGAACGGCAGATGCTTCAGGTCGTCTATCGTTCTGATTGCTCCCGGTTCGATACCGGCATTCTGCAGTTTCTGGCGGTAAAACGGGACATTGTGGTAGACCAGTTCCACCATGTTCTGTAGCCGTTCGCCTTGCAGCGACCGCATTTCCTCACGGTCCATGCATTCTATGTGCTTGTTCCAAATCATGTATCCAGTTCTATACGTTTTTTTACTTCAGTACCTTGCTTTTCTCAGACAGTGAACGCCCTTTTCTGAATGCTTTAACGTTCAGGTCGGCGACTTCTTTTCCTTTTGGCTCGAAAAGTAGTCTGACTCCTTCCTCAATCAGATTCTCTTCGATGCATGTCCATGGTGAGGCTGCGCCAAGCACGATCATGTTGGCTGTTTTGGGATTTCCGATTTCGGCGGCAAGCGCAGCCGCATTGACCAGAAGATGCTGGCCGGTTTTTCGGATCTGTTCGGTGATTTTCTCCATATCCGGGTAATTCGGTATGTTTTTAACCGGATCGATCGAGGAAACGATCATGCCATTCTCCGAGAGCCATGGCAGGTGACGAAGCGCTTCCATTGGTTCGACCGAGAGAATGAGGTCTGCCTGTCCCAGTGGAATGAGGTCTGAATAGATGGCGGTATCGGAGATTCTAAGATGTGACTGTACTGCACCACCCCGTTGACTCATGCCGTGTACTTCTGCCTGCTTGATATTGAGTTCGCTTTTTACGGCGGCAAGATCGATGACGGTGGCTATGCTGAGAATCCCCTGACCTCCCACGCCTGCGAGGATAATGTTTTTCTTCATGACTATCCTGGTTCTAATGCTGCTCTTTTTGTCGGTCGCTGCGTCTTTTGCGTGCCGCTGTTTCGATACATTCGCGGTGGAAAATGACAATGGACACGCCATTGTAGGCCAGTTCCGCTTCAAGGGCAGCGATGTTTTCTTCGAGATTTTTTTTCAGAGGTACAAGTATTCGAATGTGTTGTTCTTCAACGCCGATACCTTTGCAAATGGCGTGCAGCCGTCCGGTGGCCGAAGAATCCTGGCCTCCGGTCATGGCGGTGGTGTCATTATCGGCAATGATGATGGTGATGCCATTGCGATCATTGACTGCATCGAGAAGGCCGGTGATGCCTGAGTGAGTGAATGTCGAATCGCCGATTACCGCAACGGCGGGCAGCATTCCTGCATCGGCAGCGCCTTTTGCCATGGTTATCGCAGCACCCATATCGACACAGGTATGAATGGCGTTGAACGGTGGTAATGCTCCAAGCGTATAGCAGCCGATATCGGAGAAAACCTGATGATATGGCTGTTTCTGCATGGCCGCATTTATAGCGTCGAACATGTCCCGATGACCGCAGCCTTTGCAGAGTTCAGGGGGCCGTTCGGTAACGACTGCAGGGATGTCGAACGTTTTTTTATGAGCAATGCCGAGTGCACTGGCAATGAGGGACGCATCGAGCTCTCCGGATCGGGGTAAAGCACCGTCAAGGCGTCCGCTGAGTTTGGGATTGCCGGAAAGACCGCGAAGATATTCTTCTGCAAACGGGTAGCCTTCTTCTGCGATGAGGACGCTCTCGCAGTGATTGATAAAGACTTTCAGCATTTCTTCAGGCAGAGGATATTGCCCGATTTTGAGTACCGGTATCGAGAGATCATGGGTTTCACGAACTTCCATTACATAGTTGAAGGCTATCCCAAAAGCTATGACGCCTTTTTTCCCAGGGCCTTCGATGAGTTTGTTGAGAGAGGAATGTTCAGAGCGATGTTTTAACGCTGGTTGTATGTCAAGAAGCTTCTGATACTGGATACGTGCATTTGAAGGAATCAGAACGAAACGGTTGGGATCGGTTTCCGGTTGCAAAACGTTTTGCGGGCTGGAACGGCGTCGGACGATATTGGAGCGGGAGTGTGACAGGCGTGTCGTCAAACGCAGAAGAACCGGGAGGCCGAGTTCTTCTGAAAGTTGAAATGCATCGGCTGTGGTGTCGTATAGTTCCTGTTGGGATGCCGGTTCGAGAACCGGGATCATGGCGAATTTGCCATAAATTCTGCTGTCCTGTTCATTCTGTGATGAATGCATCGACGGATCATCCGCAACAGCGATGACCAGTCCGCCGTTCACACCGGTCAAGGCTGCATTGATAAAAGGGTCTGCCGCTACGTTGAGCCCTACATGCTTCATGCAGCAAAGGGATCGTTTTCCGGCGAATGACATACCGAGTGCCGCTTCGAGTGCGGTTTTTTCGTTCGCAGACCATGACGACCGGACAGTGTGTTTTTTTGCTTCAGGGGAGCGCTGAATGAATTCGGTGATTTCCGTCGAGGGAGTGCCAGGGTAAGCGTAAACTCCGGAGATGCCTGCATCAAGAGCTGCTGCACCGATTGCTTCCGCTCCAAGCAAAAGATTGTTTTTCATGGATGTTTCTACATTCTCTGATTACATGCTAAAAGCTGAATGTAATAAATGTGATATAAAGTGCGAGAGGTTAAAGGCAAGGAGTGGTATTGTGTTTCATAAAAAAGGAAGGCCCCGATTCTTCGAGGCCTCCTCTGTTTTTTGTTACTTGCGACCACCTAAATAAGCGGGGCTATAACCAGTGCGACAACTGCGATGAGCTTCATGAGAATATTGAGGCTCGGTCCACTTGTATCCTTGAACGGATCACCAACGGTATCTCCGACAACTGCGGCTTTGTGAGCTTCGGTGCCTTTGCCGTAGGTTACACCGTCAAACTCGATATTGCCTTCAATGCGTTTTTTGGCGTTATCCCACGCGCCTCCGGCGTTGGACTGGAATATGGCAAGCAGCACACCTGAAGATGTTACCCCTGCAAGCAGTCCGCCAAGCATATCCTTTGAAACGAAACCAACGACAACAGGTACAAGGACACCGAGAGTTCCGGGAAGAATCATTTCGCGAATAGCCGCTTTTGTAGAGATATCGACACAGTGAGCGAACTCGGCCGGGGTGGTTCCTTCTCTCAGGCCGGGAATTTCGTTGAACTGACGACCGACTTCGGTGATCATATCCCGGGCAGCACGGCCTACAGCTCCCATGGCAAGGGCGCTGAACACAAACGGAAGCATGGCTCCAAGAAGCAGACCTGCCATGATGACCGGTTTCGATATGTCGATAGACTCAACGCCTGCCTGTTGGCGGAATGCTGCAAAAAGAGCAAGAGCGGTAAGGGCTGCACTGCCGATAGCGAATCCTTTTCCGATAGCTGCGGTTGTGTTGCCGACAGCGTCGAGTTTATCGGTTCTTTCGCGTACTTCCGGCGGAAGTTTGGACATTTCGGCAATACCACCGGCATTGTCCGAAATCGGACCGTAAGCATCGACAGCGAGCTGGATACCGGTGACGGAAAGCATGCCAAGCGCCGCGATGGCTATGCCATAGAGGCCGGCAAAGTAGTGAGATCCGATAATTGCGGCTGAAAGAACGATAATCGGAAGACCGGTTGACATCATACCCGTACCGAGACCGGCAATAATGTTTGTTGCTGAACCGGTAACGCTTTGATAGGCGATGTTTACGACAGGTTTATGGTGTGTCGAACAGTAATATTCGGTAATAAGACCGATAAGAACACCGGCGGCAAGGCCTATGATAACCGCGAAAAACACATTGAGAGAGGTATACGTGACACCGCTGACCGTCCATGTCGATGGCAGGATGTTCGTGATAATGAAATAACTCAGTACAGCCATGATAAAAGAGGCGCCGAATTCGCCGGTATTAAGACCGGTTTGAGGATTTCCTCCCTCTTTAACCTTCACAAAAAACGAGCCGAGAATCGATACGATGATACCAACAGCGGCTATGACAAGCGGAAGGATCACTCCGGCGATCGGTGAGATCCCCATGCTGTCGAAGACCGGAACAAATGCTGCACCGAGAACCATGGTTCCGATGATCGAACCGACATAGCTTTCAAAAAGATCGGCTCCCATACCGGCTACATCACCAACGTTATCGCCGACGTTATCGGCAATGGTTGCCGGATTTCTCGGATCGTCTTCAGGGATTCCCTCGTAGACTTTACCCGCAAGATCGGCACCGACGTCAGCCGCCTTGGTATAGATTCCTCCTCCTACACGTGCAAAGAGTGCGATCGACGAGGCGCCCAGGGAAAAGCCTGAAATGAGATTGATTACCTGATTGATTTCGGAAAACTGGTTGTTGTAGATAATGAAGAGAGTAGAGAGTCCGAGTATGCCCAGGCCGACAACTGAAAGCCCCATGACAAGGCCTCCTGAGAATGCAACGTTCAGCGCCCTTGACAATCCTTCCCGTGCGGCATGGGTTGTTCTGACGTTTGCCTTGGTTGCGACTTTCATGCCGAAGTAGCCGGCAAGTCCTGAGCAGATAGCGCCAACGATGAAGCTTACCGCTATAATCGGGGAAGAGTCAGGTCTGCCGCTGTTGGCAAAGCCCAGCAGGACCGCAACGGAAATAACAAAAATCACCAGAACCTTGTACTCTCGTTTAAGAAAAGCAACCGCTCCGTCGGCGATGTGCCCGGCAATCGTTGCCATTTCCTGGGTTCCGCTGTCCTGTTTTGATACCCATCCGGCTTTGAACAAAGCATACAGTAATGCGATGATGCCGGAAAGGGGTACTGCATAAAGAATCAATTGGTTGTCCATTTTATGATTTTGCGTTAGAATTGCGTGAGTTGAGATGCAACCGTAAAATGAGTCGCTGAACATCGTTCAGGCTTGTCGGCAAGCAGACACAGGTTAGTCACGTATACCCGTGAAAGAAAGTGACTGAGTGTATGTGGAGTATAATCGCAAAGATCATAACGAGGGTGAATTTACAATTTCTGCGGAGTTCTTCAAAGAAAGGATCTCTGTGGCGGCAAAATTTTATTTCACGTTTTATATCACCGTGTTATGGCTTCGAAAAGCATGGGGAAGTGGTCCGAATATCCGCCCAAGTACTTCGGCCCCTTGTAGGTTGCATTGGGGCGTGCGCTTCTCCCGGTTTGCATATGCGGGATGTGAAAGCAGGAAAATGCATTTTCTGAAAGTGACAGTCCTTTCTCATCGAAAAGCCCGGATGAAACCATGACCTGATCGAATTTCAACCATCGTCCCCCGAAATGGCAGCTGCCTTTTTCGTCCAGTTCTCCCCAGCAGTTAAGCAACTTTTTTTCCGGGTTTTCCATGAAGGCTTTTTTATCGGTAGTTGCCCCCAGGATTTCGCGTATCGATCTGTCATGGGGTTCGTCGTTGAAATCTCCCATAACGACGATATCGGCATGAGTTGATGTGCTCATGAGGCTGTCGATGATCGACCTTGCTGCTTCGGCAGCGAGCAGCCTCTTTGGTTCCGACCATGCTGTGTCAAGCGCTCTCGACGGCCAGTGGTTGACCAGCAGGAAAAAAGGATTGCTGTTTGCCGAAAAACTGTACAGGGTAATGTCTCTTGTGTTTTTGCCTTTGAGGTCGATTTTCCGGGAAAAGGTGCTGTCAAGAGCGACGCTTGTAGAATCATAGGCGAGCGCAATATCGATCCCCCTTGGATCATCCGAGTCATGATAGGCTGTTTTGTAACGATTTTTCGGGAGGAACGAGAGCAGCCGGTTGAAAACCTGCTGATTTTCAACTTCACAGAGAACAAGGATGTCAGGATAAGAGCCTTTTTGATGTTGCACAACCTTTATGATGTGCGAGAGCCGCATGCATTTCAACAGGAGCTTTTTTTTAGTCCATCGTTTTTTACCTCCGGGCGTGAAGTCGCTGTCCTCGGTCACAGGATCGTCATCGGTGTCGAACAGGTTTTCCACGTTCCACCACATGATTGATAGTCTGTTATCATCAGCATAGGCAAGGGGGACTGGCAATAACAGGGAAAGCAGGAACCCTGATACCATGGTTATGAGTGCTACTTGTTTTTGCATTTTATTCTATCTGTTTTGATTTAAATCATTAATTTATTAACGGATGTAATAAAAAAGTGTGAAAAAGTATCTGGTACTCGATTGTTGTAAAAGGAGAAAAGGCGGTGCTGGTTTGCTGACAGTCGGTTTCAAATATGGCGGGAGAAAGCCTGAGGGTAGAATTAGCGGGTTAAAACGGAGGCACAAGGTGTTCATGTCGCTCCCGAGGACAATTCTCTTATCGTTTGTATTTTATTTGAATATCGGATGCGGCTCTTCCCGGCAAATATCTCTTGATATACAGCCTGATCAGGCTGAGTATTATGCCAAAGGAAACCATATCGTCGGTTCGATGAAGGACAATACAGTTATTGCCATGTATTCTCTTTCGAAAAAGGTGTGGATCAATAGTTCAGCCGGGTTTAATGTTTTGCTGAAAAACATCGGTGACGAACCGATGGTTTTCTCGATCGAAAATATAACAGTTCAGGTGCTCAACGATGCCGACGAGGACCCTTTGCATGTTAGGATCTATTCTTATGACGAGTTGGTGGAGAAAGCCGAAAGATCTGCAGCGGTTGGTGCCGTATTTGCAGGATTGGAGTATTGGGGGAACATCTCTCAGGCGTCCAAGGCAGGTTATTCCCATACTGAAGGCTCTTTTTCGGGGCCTGAGGGATATGGTACCTATACCCAAACTACATATGATCCGGCAGCCGAGCAGGCAGCACGAGATGCAGCCGATGACGAGCTGAAATCTGATCTTGCAAAAATAGAATATGATAAACAAGAGCGTATTTCTTCGTTGTCGTCAATCTTGAGGAAATCAACCGTTTTTCCCGGAATGATGCTTGCTGGCGAAATCAGGGTAGCTATACCAAGACAGGTTGATGAATCAGCAAGTCTTTCGTTCCTTATCGATGCTGCCGGTGATGAGCACACGGTTATCTTTCGCCTCGATGACGTCCCCGGACGTTGAGGATTGTAAGTTGCATGGTCCTCGCGTGACGATACTTTTTGGGGAGGTTTTATCGTCGTTTTACGGTCCGAAACGCTTTCGTGTTGCAGAAAAGGGCAAAATTTTTTCTTTACAATAATGATATGTAACTTGTCCGGGATTTTACCGTAAGCGTACCGAAGCATAATAACATCCAACGGTCGACAGCAGTATGGCTAAAAAGATCGATGTTACACAAAAGGCAAAGGATATTCTCGAGGAAGCACTTGACAGGGAAGCGGTAGATGTTCTTGCGAAAATATCCCGTGAGATGCAACAGATTTTCAATGACAATCCTGAACCTTCCCGCCCTGATGTTGTGCGAATCGTTAGTGAATATTTTACTAACGACGGCAAATCGGAGCAGTTTGTGACAAACTGGATCAATACGGCCGAGGAGCACTGCAGATCTCGTGGTCTTCGTGAAGAAGATCAGCCGAAAGCCATGCTTTCCGATCTCGGTGTGTTCAGGTTCATGAATTTCCTTATGGAAAAAGGTTTGACTGATGATCAGGTGAATATTGTGCTTCGTGGTGCTGTCCAGCAGGCGAACGACGAGGAAAACGGATAGAGGATTGTTTCCATTCCGTATCACTTGCTGTGAAGAATCAATATTATACCTCCAATAACCAGAATTACTCCCGACAATCGAATGATATTGAATGGCTCGTTGAGAACAACGATTGCCAGTATGTAGGTTATTAGGGGGGAAGCAGCGATGAGTGGGTATACAAAAGAAACATCGGTTGTTTTAATTGCCGAAAAGTAGAAGAACAACATAATTGTGATGGCGACTCCCTGTAGAAGCGCATATACGGTATATTTTATCGGGATACCGCTTGATAGTGAGGAACCGCAGAACCAGACGACAACACCCAGAATAAGCGTTTGCGAGAGGCTTCGATAGAAAATCATTTGCGTGATATTCATCTTTGCCAGAGTTATTTTCTCAAGAATCGGCAGTGATCCTACTATCGACACGGTTATGATGAGCGAAAGATAAAGGTGAAATGTTTTCATAATCGGTATGTTGTTACGATAAGTGATTCGGGGCTTCGTCAGGGAAAAACAGGTAACGTTTTGTAAGTGCAAATCAAATCAAACTAAACCAAACCAAAGAGAGAGCTGAACCATGAATAAAACCAAGCTTCTTCACGAAGGAAAAGCAAAGAAAGTTTTTCTGACCGATAGTAATGACCTTGTTATTCAGGAATTCAAAGATGACGCCACTGCTTTCAATAACAAGAAAAAAGGTACGATCAGCAACAAGGGGGTTGTCAACAACGCAGTTTCCTGTAAACTTTTTACCTATCTCTCTGAAAACGGGATATCGACCCATTTTGTAGAGAAGCTCTCGGACAGGGATATGCTTTGCAAATATCTTGAAATTATAATGGTAGAGGTAGTTGTGAGGAATGTCGCTGCCGGGTCTCTTGTAAGGCGTTATGGTTTCGAGGAAGGGACCAAACTTGAAAACCCGATTATCGAGCTTTATTTGAAAGATGATGATCTCGATGATCCCTTGATGAACGACAGTCATGCTGTTGCACTCGGGTTGGCTACCTATGAGGAGCTTGATATACTCAAAGAGCAGGCAGCAAAGATCAACACGCTTATGAAAAGTTTTTTTGCCGAGAGAAAGCTCAATCTGGTTGATTTCAAGCTTGAGTTTGGTCGGCATAAGGGTGAGATTCTTCTTGGTGACGAGATAAGTCCTGATACATGCCGTTTCTGGGATCTCGATACAGGTGAAAAAATGGACAAAGACCGGTTTCGGTTTGATCTTGGAGGAGTGGAGGATGCCTATTCGGAGGTTGAAAAAAGAGTTCTTGACCTGAAATAGTTTCCGGTCAGGAACCTTGGAACCAAATGCTCGAAAGTATTGTAGAATATCTTCGGTCCGCAGATCCTGTTGCGATATACATTTTCCTGTTTTTCATATCTTTTCTGGAGAACGTCGTGCCCCCGATTCCGGGGGATGTGCCCGTAGCGTTTGTCGGTTATCTTACGTTCTCCAGTGATATTGATTTCTGGTTGTCCGTTGCTTTTGCATCGGCCGGGTCAACCCTGGGTTTCATGCTGATGTTTCTTGTCAGCCGAAAGATCGGACTCAGGATATATGCTCCGGGGGAGAGCAGGGTCAGGCATGGCCTGGTAAAAGCAATTCACAAAATGTTTCCTCCTGATCAGATGGAAGCAGCTCGACAGCGCTTTTCGACGCACGGTTATTTTGCCGTTTTGATCAACCGGTTCCTTTTCGGTTACCGTGCGGTCATATCGGTGATGTCGGGGTTCCTGCATCTTAACGTGACGGGGGTTTGTGCAGCAGCCCTCGCAAGTTCAATCGTTTGGTACGTACTTCTGCTCCGTGGAGGATATCTTTTGGGTGAAAACTGGCAGTGGATCGGAGCGTATATGGCGGTGTACAGCATACCCCTCACCCTTGTTTTTCTTGTTGTTGTGTTTGTTGCTCTTTTCAGGTATCTGAAAGGGCGGGGAAAAAAGGGGCGCATATAGGTTGTTGGATTTTTATACCTTTGCACGTACCTTTACATTTCGCATCGTAAACCATAACTATTCAAGAAGTACGGAACCACAGTAATGGCAAAAAATATCAAGCCTTATCCTGCAGATAAAAAAGGACAGGTTGTCACGCTGGAATCAATTGGGGAACTGAAGGAAATGGCCTGTCAGGTGCGGCGGGACGTCGTGCGTATGCTCACCAAGGCGGCATCGGGTCATACAGGGGGCTCGTTGGGCATGGCGGATGTTTTTACCTCTCTGTATTTCAAAATCATGCGGTATGACCCGCATGATTCCGGCAAAACCGCTGACATGGATATGCTTTTTCTTTCAAACGGCCATATTGTTCCTGTATGGTATAGTGTTCTCGCCAGGAGTGGTTATTTTCAGCTTGAAGAACTTCATTCGTTACGTCAGATCAACAGCTATCTTCAGGGGCATCCTGCTTCAGAAGCAGGCTTGCCGGGAATACATATGGCTTCAGGTTCTCTTGGACAGGGGCTTTCAGCTGCTGTCGGCGCGGCTCTGGGAAAGCGTATGGACGGGTGTTCCGGGGATGTGTTCTGCCTCATGGGGGATGGTGAGTGTCAGGAAGGCCAGATATGGGAGGCTGCGATGAGTGCTGCGCATTACGGGCTTGGTAATCTTGTCGGTATTGTCGATTACAATAATCAGCAAATCGATGGAGAGGTTAGCGATGTTATGAATATCGAGCCTTTTACCGAAAAATGGAGATCCTTTGGCTGGGATGTTCATCAGTGTGACGGCAATGATATCGAGGATATTGTTGCTGTAACAAAAAAAGTCCGGGAAAAAAAAGAGAGGGTAAAACCAGCGGTTATTCTTGCCGTTACGGTTATGGGTAAAGGTGTTCCTTTTTTTGAAGGCACTATGCCGGATAATACGAATTGGCATGGTAAACCTCCTTCTCCGGAGCAGTGTGAGCAAGCTCTTGAAATATTGGGAGAAACGTCTTTCGGTGATTTTTAAACCCCAAGGGTGCAGATACAGTCAGGCAGATACAAGGGGAAAAAACTGCAGCGTAGCACAACCGGTTCTATCCGTCCCTGCAGCAGCAGGGTGAAAAAATCTCTGTTCGATATACTTTCCGTACGGATGGATCTTGCAGGGATTAAGGTCCTCGATCTTTTTGCCGGTTTTGGTTCACTTGGTTATGAAGCATTGAGCCGTGGTGCCGGAGAGGTTTGTTTTGTTGATAGCAGTGTTCAGTCTTTGACGTCATTGCGGGAAACTGCGAGTGAACTGGGGATAGCATCAGAGGTGAGGATCGTCAAAAAAGAGGTTGTTCGGTTCGTTAAGACCGAAAAAAACACTTATGATCTTGTTTTTTGTGACCCACCTTACAACTGGAAAGATTACAGAGGCCTGATTCGGGAGATTTTCAACCGTGGCCTGGTTACGGAAAACGGCGTTCTGCTTGTTGAACACAGTAATCGTCACAGTTTTGAAGATGAACCACAGTATGCTTTTCATAAAGATTACGGGATGACGAGAGTTTCTTTTTTTTCCTAATTCCTAAGTCTATCGCCCCGGACTGAATGACTGGCCGGGCACATCCAGGAGAACATTTTATGAAAAAGCTTGCTATTTACCCAGGTACTTTCGACCCTTTTACGAATGGTCATCTGGACGTGCTTGAGCGGGCGCTGACGATTTTCGAGCAGGTTATCGTTGTTATTGCGGAAAACAGTTCGAAAAAAACTCTTTTTTCGGTCGAAGAGCGCTCTGAGATGATTGAAACTGTCACGGAAACTCTTCCCGGAACAACAGTGGAAGTGTTGCATGGTGGCCTTCTTGCTGAATATGCACATGCAGCCGGTGCAGCCGCGATAGTCCGCGGTGTACGTCAGGTAAAGGACTTTGAGTACGAGTTTCAGATGTCGCTTCTCAACAGGCATTTGAATCCCGAAGTTACTACGGTTTTTCTTATGCCTAATGTCAACTATACGTATGTGGCTTCTTCAATTATCAGAGAGGTTTCCTTACTTGGAGGGGATGTAAGCAAATTCGTTCATCCTCACGTATTGACGATGCTACAGAAAAAATTTGAGGAACATAATACCTGATACAGGATTTTGCTGGTGTTTTTCGAACTTTCAAATGTATAATCTTTCATGTTATGAGTATAAACAGTTTGCCTGAAGAACGATATCTCACCCGTCGGGTTTTGAGTATGCAGGAATCGCAAACCATGAAAATAAGCGGACTTGCAAAACAAATGAAGGCTGAAGGCAAAGATATTATCAGCTTGTCTGCTGGTGAGCCCGATTTTCCTACGCCTGATTTTGTGGCAGAGGCGGGTATCGATGCTATAAAAGCCGGATTTACGCGTTATACGGCCAATGCCGGTATTCCCGAACTTAAAAAGGCTATCGTTGAGAAGTTCAAACGGGACAACGGTCTCGACGTTACTCCGGATCAGATTATAGTCAGCAATGGGGGTAAGCAGACCTTGGCGAACACACTTCTTGCATTGTGTGAAGAGGGGGATGAGGTTATCATTCCTGCACCTTTCTGGGTGAGTTTTCCCGAGATGGTCAGGCTTTCTGGGGCTGAGCCGGTTATTGTCCCCACTACGATCGATTCCGGTTACAAAATGAAGCCGGAGCAACTCGAAGCTGCTATTACCGAACGAACGAAAGTGCTGATACTTAATTCTCCTTCGAATCCGTCAGGTGCCGTGTATTCGGAAAATGAGGTCAGGGCGTTGATGGCGGTACTGGAAGGTCGTGAGATTTTTGTGATTTCCGACGAAATGTATGACCAGATTGTTTACGGGCCGGTCACGCCGTTTTCTCCTGCAAGGGTTTCCGGAATGCGTGATTGGGTTATAATCAGCAACGGTGTGTCGAAGACCTATTCAATGACCGGGTGGCGCATCGGTTTTCTTGCAGGGCCGAAATGGTTGATCGATGCTTGTGGAAAAATACAGTCCCAAACCACTTCGAATGCCAATTCGATTGCACAGAAAGCAGCCGTTGCCGCGCTTACCGGCGACCAGCGGATTATTGAAGAACGGAGGCTGGAGTTTGAGAAGCGCCGGGATTATATGTATAAAGCCCTCAATGAGATTCCGGGAATAACCGCAACACTTCCGGATGGGGCTTTTTATATTTTTCCTTCAATCGCAGGTTTGCTGGGAAAATCGTTCGGTGGAAAAGAGATGAACAGTTCGGCAGACGTGGCGGAATATCTTCTTGTTGATCATTATGTCGCAACAGTGCCTGGTGAGGCTTTCGGGGCTCCTGAAAACCTTCGGTTATCGTATGCAGCTTCGATCGGTGAGCTCGAAGAGGCTGTTGGCAGGATCAGCAAAGCGTTTGAGTAACACTTCATGTTGACAGTCCGTCGAAGCAGAGCGTATACCAAATGGTTTGGCTGGTACTCCCGGCGGCAGTTCAAAAGGCATTTTCATGCTGTGAGGGTTTCGGTTCCGCCAGAAACCCTCGGCATGCAGGCTCATTATCCGGTTATTTTTTACTGCAATCATGCTTACTGGTGGGACGGGTTTTGGTCACAGCTTTGTACTGAAGAGTTTTTCAGTCAGAATCTCTATATCATTATCGAATATCAACAGCTCGTCAAACATCGTTTTTTTACCCGCCTGGGTGCTTTTTCCATCGATCGCTCCAACCCGAGAAGCGCCGTTTATACTCTTGATTATGCTGCGGAACGTCTTACGCAGAAAAGTAACAGGCAGAACGCCTTGTGGGTTTTTCCGCAGGGACTGATCGAACATGTTGACAAGCGACCCGTTCTTTTTTTTAACGGTACCTCTTCGATTGCTTCGCGTGTACTTCAGAAAACCAAAAAAATATATCTGGTTTCAGTTGTTAGCCGGATTGAATATCTTGAGGACCAGAGACCCGATTTATTCCTTTCATTTAATACGCCGGAACTTATCGGGCCGAATGATTATTTCGGTCATAAGGCTTTGACAGATCATATGCAGGATAGTACCGCCAGGCATCTTTCATTGCTGAAAGAGAAAATAATTGCCGGAGATATCGATGATTTGCCGATTTTAGTTAAAGGAACTGAATCTATAAACATAAAAGTAGATCGATTAAGGAGACTTGTCGGATTGAGAGGGTAATGGTAAATGGCGATCGGTTGGCTGTGTTTCCAGTTGGCAACAGCTACATAAGGAGTACACGGGACAGGAAGGTATTGGGTTGTCAAATGGCATATTAACAGGAGAATGGGCAAACAACCCGGAAAAAAAGTTGAACTACTATGAGTAATGTAATATGCAGCTGTACGTTAGGTGACTATGCCAGGGTGCGGTTACATCTTTCTCGGATGTTGCATCGTGAGATCGAGCAGCTATACAACGATGTCGATGAGGAGGGTGGCAACATATGTGAAGTTGAACTCAAATGTTGCCGTCGTGAATTTTATGTAAACCCTACTGACGAGAAGCCGGAAGTCGGCAAAGCGGTTATAGTAGAGGCGGATGGAGGACATGACTATGGGATTGTTTATTCGACAGGGGTCATTGCAGCCAAAAAAATGAAGCTGAAAGGCTTCGATGAAAAAAAAGACAAGCTGGATACGATCATCCGTTTTGCGGAGGAGAGTGATACCGAGCAATTCCGCCTGGTTCGAAAGCGGGAACCTGAGATTCGTGATGTGTGTTTGTCGAAAATCAAGGGACACGGGCTTGATATGAAGCTGGTTGACGTAGAGTTACGACTGGATCAGCAAAAAGTGACGGTTTTTTATACGGCGACACACAGGGTTGATTTCCGTGCTCTTGTAAGAGATCTTGCCAGTGAATTCAAGGCAAGGATTCAAATGGTTCAGATCACTACACGAGAGGAAGCCCGCAGAGCTAACAGCTTTGGTGCCTGTGGCTGTGTTTTGTGCTGTTCCAGCTGGATACAGAAAATTCATGCAAATCCTTTTGCCGAAAAACAGCAGGCTTCCGAATATTCCCACGGTGACAACCATGCCCATAATGTTATCGGCCAGTGTAACCGTCCGAAGTGTTGTCTGGGTTATTCGAAAAATGAAAAATGCTCGAAGAACAGAAGTTCTGACAATTATCCTCCGCTGGGAAGTAGGGTCACAACAGCTGACGGTACGGCAATCATTGAAAGTATCAATCCAGCAAAAAAGGAAATTATCCTTCGCTATCCTGCAGACGGAAAAGAGGTGCTGATATCGTTGAAGGAGTTTACATCGATGTTTGTCAAGAAGTAAGTTTGAATCCAAGTTTTTTTTATGAACAACCATTTAAAGCGAACGCTTGTCACGACGGCTCTTCCATATGCAAACGGTCCTGTGCATCTTGGTCATTTGGCGGGCGTTTATCTGCCTGCAGATATTTATGTTCGTTTCAAGCGGCTGCAGGGTGAAGATATCGTCCATATAGGTGGCTCTGACGAGCATGGCGTGCCCATTACCATTACTGCGGATAAAGAAGGCATTTCTCCTCAGGATGTTGTTGACCGTTACCATAGCATGAATCTCGATGCCTTCGAACGATGCGGTATTTCCTTTGACTTTTATGGCAGAACATCATCCGAGGGGCATTTGCGGACAGCGCAGGAGTTTTTTCGGGAGATCAACTCAAAGGAAATTTTTGTCAAGAAGAAAGAGCGGCATTTCTTTGATCCACAAACAAAGAGGTTTCTTTCCGACCGTTATGTAACCGGAACCTGTCCGATCTGTGGCTATCCGGAGGCAAACGGTGACCAGTGTGAGCAATGTGGTACTCATTTAAGTCCACGGGAACTGATTGATCCCAGAAGCAAGCTCTCGGATGAGGTTCCCGAGTTGCGTGAAACATTGCACTGGTATTTTCCGCTCGGAAGGTTTCAGGGGCAGCTTGAGGACTATGTAAACAGCCATACAGCGGATTGGCGCACCAATGTGCTGAACTATACCGCTACTTGGTTGAAACAAGGGCTGGCTGACAGAGCGATCACAAGGGATCTTCACTGGGGGGTTCCTGTTCCTGTCGACAATGACGAGGCCAGGGGTAAAGTGCTGTATGTCTGGTTCGATGCAGTACTCGGGTATATTTCATTTACCCGTGAATGGTCTGAAAAACGCGGAACACCTGAGTTGTGGCGTGAATACTGGCAAAATCCCGATTGCCGGATCGTTCACTTTATCGGGAAGGACAATGTTGTTTTTCATACTCTTATGTTCCCGGCCATTCTTATGGCATGGAATGAAGGGAGGGATAAAGATGTGTATTCTCTTGCCGATAACGTTCCGGCATCTGAATTTATGAACTTCGAAGGGCGCAAGTTCTCCAAGTCGAGAAACTACGCGGTATATCTCGGAGAATTTCTCGACAAGTTTCCGGCCGATACGTTGCGTTATACCATTGCAATGAATTATCCCGAAAACAAGGACAGTGACTTCAGTTGGCAGGACTTTCAAAACAGGACCAACGGAGAGCTTGCCGATACGCTTGGAAATTTCATCAAACGTTCTATTGATTTTACCAATACCAAGTTCAATGGTGAAGTTCCGTACGAATGTGCAATGGAAGACTGGTTGGCACTCGGTATTGACTGGGAAGACTGTTTTGGCAGGCTTGAAAAAGCCTACGAGGAGTTTCGCTTCAGAGATGTTGCAACACTTACCATGCAGATAGCCCGTGCTGCAAACCGTTTTCTGACCGATTCCGAGCCCTGGAAAGTATTGAAAACAAACCCGGATGCAGCTGCCCGGACAATGTCGCTCTCGGTAAATCTCTGCTATACTCTTTCGATTGCGTGGTATCCTGTTATTCCTCATACCGCAAACCGAATCTATACCATGCTTGGTTTTTCGGAAACGCTCGATGATGCGTTGAAGAACGGCAATGCTTCCTGGGATATGGCAAAATCACCACAGTTGAAACGAGGTCACCGTTTGTCGGAACAGTCTGAAATTCTTTTTAGAAAGATAGAGGACAAAGATATTGCACCTGAGCTTGAAAAGATTGAGCATCTGCTTGCCGAAGTCGAGAGAAAAGAGGAGGCTGCGAAAAAGAGTATGTGTTTCAAGCCGGAAATCAGTTTCGATGATTTTCTCGGTGTCGATCTTCGTGTTGCCACGGTTACAGCATGTGAAAAAGTGAAAAAAGCCGATAAGCTTCTCAAATTGCAGTTGAAGGTCGGTTCACAAAATCGCCAGGTTCTTGCAGGTGTCGCGCAATCATATTCTCCTGAATCCATTATCGGGAAAAATGTCGTACTCGTTGCTAATCTTGCTGAAAGAAAGATCAGGGGTGAACTATCTCAGGGGATGATTCTCGCTGTTGAAGGCAACGATGGCAAATTGAACCTTGTTGAAGTGAGCGGATCGGGAATAAATGGGAAAAATGTACAATAATGTTTTGAATTGAATAGAGAGTTCTGTACATTAAGGTACTAAAACATCGTGGGGTGGAGCAATTGGTAGCTCGTCGGGCTCATAACCCGAAGGTTGCAGGTTCAAGTCCTGTCCCCACCACAAGAAAAAGCCGCGCCATGTTGCGCGGCTTTTTTTATGACCTGTTTTTCTTTCAACTCTTTCAGCCGGATGGTATTTTTCCCGTTACTCGGCAGTGTGTTCCGACTATACAGAGGTTTTTTCTGCAAACGAACGGTATTGGGGGACTGTTTTCATGAGTTTGAGAGATGTTTACATCGCTTTCCTGTTTTTTTTCTGTACGCTTTGCGTGTCGCAGACGCTTCATGCCCAGTCTTTGCAGTATGGCATCGATGTGCTCGATGCCGACCGTTGCCGTGATCTACAGGGAAAAAGAGTTGCTCTCATTACCAACAAGGCTGGAATAACTGTTGACGGGGAACCTGACTACAGGGTTTTTCTGCGTCATGGCCTGGACCTTAAATATCTTATGGCGCCGGAGCATGGCTTTCATAATGTTGTTGCTGCAGGCATGAGAGTGAAAGATGAAAAGCTCGATAACGAGCTCGAGGTCTATTCACTGTACGGTTCCCAAAAAAAGCCTGATGTAGAGCTGTTGAAAAGTAGCGTCGATGTGCTTGTTTTCAATCTCCAGGATGTCGGGGCCCGCTGCTATACCTATATTTCAACAATGCGTTATGCCATGGAAGCCTGTCAGGAGGCCGGAGTTTCCTTTATGGTTCTTGATCGTCCCAACCCTCTTGGACCGGTTCCGGCCGGTGGTTTCATGCTCGATTCGGACTATGTCTCTTTCGTCGGTATGGTTCCAGTCCCTTTTATTCATGCTATGACGGTCGGTGAGATTGCTCTTTTCCTGAAAAAGCGGTTCTATCCAGACCTTCGCCTTCAGGTGGTTGCAATGGAAGGGTATGACCGTCGACGTTTTCTGGATGATTATCCCGAAGTGCGCTTTGTATCCCCTTCACCAAATATACGTGGTCTTGAAACAGTGCTTGTTTATCCTGCTACGGTATTTCTCGAAGGCACCAATGTCAGTGAAGGAAGAGGTACGCAGTTTCCGTTCAGGCAGTTCGGGGCTCCTTTCATTAATGCAGATTTTCTCAAAAAAGAGCTTCAACGTTTCAAACTGCCGGGAGTTTCGTTTCAGGCGGTGCAGTTTATTCCTTCATCAGGAAAGTTTCAAGGGCTACGCTGCAGTGGTGTTCGGCTGGAGGTAACCGATCGACTTGTTTTTGAGCCTTTCAGGACCGGTATAGCAATTGTATTGTCTCTGCAGAAACTCTATCCAGGGCTGTTTGATCTGAATACGAACGGTCAGTTTTTCGATAAGCTTGCAGGAGGGCCGCTTTTCCGCAAGATGGTTCTTTCCGGTCGCTCCCTTGAAGAGATTCTTGCTGCGTCAAGGTTGCAGGTGCATGTGTTTGAGGAAGCCTATCCCGACCGGCATATTTATGAATAGGAATTGGGGAAAAAGTCAAAGGGCTAAAGGCAAAAATGAAGAGGAAGAGGGGATATTTCGAGCGAGGAAAATAGGGGTAATAGTTGCATGGATGCCGGATTACGTCCGGCATGACTCTACGGCGCGGAATAGATAAATAGAGGTGTCCTTTATTGTTTTTGACTTTTGAATTTTGACCTTTGACCTCGGCTTCCGGCTACCGCGGGACGCGGTAGAGGCCTTTTATGCCCTGCGGCGAGAGCAAAATTTGCCATATCTGAAGCTTCCGTGCTCGGAATGCTCCTGCGCAACTGAGGAGATAATACTTCCACATTCTGAAAAACCTTTCGCTATACTGTTGATTCAGTTTTTCAAGGTTTTTTTGTACGTTTTGATGCCATGATTTCAATGTAAGGTAGTAATCATGAGCAAATACATGCCAGTCTTCCAGAACGAATATTCCCTCATATGCGCCAGTTATCTGACTGGCGGCCGGAATCATCGAGTTAGGAAAAATATACTTGCTTATCCAGGGGTCCGTTGAGGTAGACTGTTCGTTCCCTCCTATAGTATGAATCAGACAAAGCCCATCCTTTGCAAGGCATCGGTCAATAACTTCGAAATAGTGACGATAATTTTTATAGCCAACATGTTCGAACATGCCGATTGAATAAATCCGATCGTATTTGTCGTTAAGGGAACGATAATCACAGAGTTTGATTGAAACCGACGGGTCATTGCAAAACTGCTGTGCAAACTGTGCCTGTTTGTTCGAGACGGTGATTCCGGTTACGTTGACCCCATAATGTTTTGCTGCATAAAGCGCTGCACCACCCCAGCCGCATCCTATGTCGAGAACCTTCATACCGGGCTTGAGCCTCAGTTTATCGAATATCAGTTGCAGTTTTTTCTGTTGGGCTTGTTCGAGGTTGTTACAGTTTCCCCAGTAAGCACAGCTGTAATTCATGCCGGTATCCAGCATAAGGGAAAAAAGGTCGTTGCCGGTATTGTAATGTCGCTCGCCTACGGTAAATGCTCTGGAGGGAACTTGAAGGTTGAAAATGCGCCCTGCAAGTGAGCTGGCAAAAATCCCGAAAGTGGCGATTTTTTTGTTGATTCGATTGTGCAGGATTCTGAAAAACAATTCATCAATAGCATCACAATCCCACCAGGCGTCCATATATGCCTCACCGAAACCAAGGTTTCCATGGGCAAGAATGCGCTGGAAGAGC
Source organism: Prosthecochloris marina (assembly GCF_003182595.1). Classification (NCBI taxonomy): domain Bacteria; kingdom Pseudomonadati; phylum Chlorobiota; class Chlorobiia; order Chlorobiales; family Chlorobiaceae; genus Prosthecochloris; species Prosthecochloris marina. The sequence continues at coordinate 425,091 of NZ_PDNZ01000001.1, read as the reverse complement.
CTGCTATCATGAACCCTGATATCCCAGGCATTTGTTCCGTTGATAGAAATGCCTGCAGGCTCGAGAAGATTTTCTACCTGTCGTTTGAACTGTGTGTCAAACATCTTCCGAGGAGGTTTTAAACGTTGCTATTCGACAATGCCGGATGATGTTTTGAGTACATGGAAAAGTTAAAAAACTTTCTAATAACTGACCATACTTCGAGTTATCAATTGTGAAAAGGTCTTGCCAGTAAAGCAAAAAGACGTTGTTGTTCAGGGGCGCTTTCGTTATCGAGACCGATTGTCATGCTTTTTACGTCCTTTTTCAATCTGAAACTTCCAAACAGTCTATCCCAGAGAGAGAGCATGCTTCCGTAGTTTGAATCGTGTTCCGAGCGTGTAACCGAATGGTGTACGCGATGCATCAAGGGGGTAGGTATAATAATCCGTAATAATCTGTCAACTGAAGAGGGAATACTGACGTTACTGTGATGAAATTCAATCACAGGTGTCATCAACATCGAGTAAAGAATAAGATCCTCGATGCCCGCACCGATAAGGATGAAAACAGGAAAACGAAGCAACTCCGACAACACTATTTCAACGTAATGAAACCGCCATGCGGTTGTGACATCCATAGACGGGTCACTGTGGTGGATCGAGTGAAACCGCCAGAAAAAATCGATTTCATGATTGATTCTGTGCCAGAAATACATCCAGAGATCGATAAGCAGAATGACCAACAGGGTTTCAAGAAAAAATGGAAGTTCCAGAGCTTTAACTCCCGACCATACGGCTTTTGACTGTTCAAGAGCAAAAGCCATCATGATACCGCTTGGAAGAAGAATTAAAAGGTTGAGGCCTGCAATGGATAGATTTAACCCGGCATGTTTGCCTCGGGATTCTCTACCGCTGAAAAACGGGATAAAGCCTTCGAGAAACCAGAGTAAAAGACCGCCGGCAGCGGTGGTTAAGTAAGAAAGTGTTACGGTATCCATTGACTAAAAAAAGTCGTGACAAGAGATAAAGGGGGCAGTTGTAAGTAAATGGGAAATTACCTAAAAGGTTCCTTGTACGTACTGATAAAAACGGAGCTTGGGGGGGACTGTGCGTTTTCAGGTGACGATTATTTTTTACTCTTGATTCCGAATGGAGGGAGGAAGATGCTTTTTAGGGCGTCCTCTTTTTGGGGAGGGGATAGCCTGTTGGGATGTTTTTTCTTCGATTTTTACAGGTTTCTCCATGATTTCTTCTTCATTGTTGAAGCCAGACGAAGAGATCAACTCCATATCACACTCCTCACAGTTTGCCGGTAGAGCCGGTGCTTTGGTACGGGTTGTTTTTTTAGGGCTTTTTTTGCCTTTCCCTGACGAGTCGATCAAAGTCATGACCTCGTTGAGAGAGGTGAAAATGTAAAGTTGCTTGTCCAGTCCGGAAAGCTTCAGGAGATCTTTTATCTGTTGACAGAGTGAGACGAAAATTGCAAGTCCCTCAGACTGGTTTGCTTTTCGGTGGGCAAGAAGCATCGAACTGATACCGCATGAATCGATTGCTTTGACAAAGGAAAAATCGATAATCATATTTTTTTTCCCTTTGCTCTCAAGAACCTTGTCAATTGATTGACCGAAAGCTCGTGCATGCCGAACGTCAAAGACTGTTTCTTCAATTTTAAGAATAATCAGATCTTTGCGTTTTGATACTGAATGTTTCATCTTTACAGCCTTGGTAATAAGGCTTAACACCTATGTTTACAACAAATTACAAGCTCATTAAGTATGGTTTGAGGATGGACTTTCCAAGCGTATGCTACAACGCCTTTGTTGAAATGTTTTTTTACTTTTGCCTTCTGTTTGAAGTTTCAGGAAAAAGAGGAAATTTTCCAAGAAAAAAGCCTTGTATCGGTTATTATCTTTAGAGTCTTAAACACCAAAAAAGAGTGATCGACTTAGAGTTTTCAAAGAAAGAGAGAGTGTTTAGTGGCAAAAAAAATGGTGAACCAATTCATGCGCCAGTTGGTGTAGACTTTCTTTATCCCGCGGTGCGGCTATCCATTTGACGTCGAGCCTGTTTCTAAAAAAAGTCAGCTGTCGTTTGGCGTAGTTGCGAGTATGCTGTTTGATGAGTTCAACAGCTGTTTCCAGAGAGTGCTTTCCTTCGAAATATTGGAAAAGTTCCTTGTAGCCAACGGTCTCCAGAGCATTGAAAGTGTGACCGGTTTTATCTTTTCTATAAAGATTGTGGAGCTTTTCTGCTTCAGCGAGCAGCCCCGATGCCATCATTTCATCAGTACGCTTGTTAATTCGTTCATAGAGTTCTTTTCTTGGCAATGAGAGGGCAAGCGGAACGAATGTGATGGAATGGAAACGTTTTTTTGCTGCAGTTTGGAGTTCGGTAACGGTTTTTCCGGTTATAGTTATGATTTCAAGGCTCCTGACGAGGCGTTGAGTTTTCGATGGATCGAGGGTTGCCGCTTGTTCAGGATCGATTGATTGCAAGCGTTGATAGAGAGCATTCTTTCCCGATGTTTTCAGCTCTTTCTCGAGTTCACGTCTGATTTGTGGATTTTTTGCCGGAAGATCGGCGAAGCCACAAAGAAGGCCTTCGATATAGAGTGTCGAACCGCCGACAACTATGGCATTATTTCCTTTTTCAAGGATAGATCGGATGCGTCGGGTTGCATCGGAAGCGAAGTCGCCGGCATTATATTCTTCGTCGATCTCTTTTTCGTTGATAAAATGATAGGGTATTTCTTCGAGCATGATTGCCGAAGGTTTGGCTGTGCCGATATCCATTCCGCGGAAAATCTGTCGTGAGTCCGCTGATATGATTTCGGCTTTGAGATTTTTGGCTGCAGTATGGGCCAGAGCGGATTTTCCAGAAGCTGTCGGCCCGGTGATCACTAAAACCGGTTTGTTTTCTGACGATGTATTGCAGCTGGTCATTATACCAATCCCATTGTGCGCATGACAGAATAAATGTGTGATAAGGGTAGACCTACCACATTATAATAACAGCCTTCTATACGCCGGATAAAGCAAGACATGAAGGGGTCCTGGATCCCGTACGCACCTGCTTTGTCGAATGGTTGTTGCGTGTCAATGTAATGGTTTATCTCTTTTCCGGTCATCGGGGAGAACTCGACAAGGGTCGTTGCGTAATCGGTATGACAAAGCGTTCCCTGAAGCAAAGCGAAGCCTGTCATGACCTTGTGGGAGGTTCCCTGAAGCTCTGCAAGCATTGCATATGCCTCTTCGCGCCCAGAAGGTTTGCCCAGAGGTTTGTTGCCAAAAACTACTGTTGTATCGGCTCCGAGTATGACGGTGTCTGCAGTGCTCTTTGTGAGTTTTTTTATTACGGCGCGTGCTTTTTTTTCTGCGATGTCCATGATATTCCGGGTAACCGGGAGATCAGGATTAAAGGTTTCGTCGATGTCTGCCGCTATGGCAGTGAACGGTATTTGCATCAACTCGAGAAGTTCCCGGCGGCGTGGTGACTGAGAGGCGAGGACAATATTCAGCTTGGACATGTTTATATCTTAATCGATAGTAGGAAGGTTTATTTACTTCAGATTGTTCCATCCTTTACGGCTTAGATCAATATAGATGAATGTTCCGGCAAGCAGGGCAATAGCATAATAAACGATGGCTTGCTGATGTTCACCGAAAATAAATTTTCCCGTTGCGAACAGAGTGGAATAAACCAGAACGACCCCTCCTATCCAGTCTGCAAACAGCCTCAAAAATCCTTTATCCGATTCTACATGCGGCAGTTTCTCGGATACTTTTTTCCAGAGCACTCCTCCGACTCTTGTTTTTGAGTAGAATGCCAGGAGTTGCTTTTCTTCAGTAGCTTGAGTGGCATAGGTGGCGATCAGGGTTGCGGCAATCGTGAACACCACGATAATGTAGATCGAGCTCGGAAACTCGAGGTCGGTAAACAGCATGATCCAGGTATACACTACAAACGGAGTGATCATGGAAACTATCTCCGACCAGGCATTCAGTCTCCACCAGTACCAGCGAAGAATCAGCACGAACCCGGTTCCGGCCCCACACTGGATGATGAATTCCCAGGCTCCTGTGATGGTTTCAAGTACGAAAAACGTTATGAAAAGCGCAAAAATAGCGATACCTGCGGTAAAAATCCTCGCAATGAAGACATAATGCTTCGAGGATGCGCTGGTGTTGATGAAACGTTTATAGAAATCGTTGACCAAATAGCTGGTTCCCCAGTTAAGGTGTGTTGAGAGGGTGGACATGTAAGCTGCAAGAAAAGTGGCTATCAGCAATCCCTTCAGCCCTGGAGGGAGAATAGACTGCATGACATAGACAAAACCGTCTTCTTTCTGTTCAAGAGGCAGGTCAGGAAACAGCACAAGACTTGCAAGTCCGACAATAATCCAGGGCCAGGGCCTAAGGCAGTAGTGTGCGATGATGAACCACAGGGTGGCGAGAAGTGAATGCTTTTCATCCTTGGCGCTCATCATTCTCTGGGCGATGTAACCGCCGCCTCCCGGTTCGGCACCGGGATACCACGAGGCCCACCATTGGACAAATGCCATAGCTGCAAATGACGCGAAAGTGAGTTCATATGCGGAGCCGAAACTGCCGGATGAGGTTTTGTCGGTTATCACAGGGAAAAAGTCGAACATCCATTCCGGTAGTGCTTTTGTCAGGCCTCCGGCTTGCGTGATTTCCGGCGCATCGAGGACCAATACGGCAAGGACAATGCATCCAGCCATCGAAATGACGAACTGCAATGTGTCGGTAATGGTGACCCCCCAGAGACCCGAAAGGCCGGAATACAGTGTGGTCAACAGGACACAGGCTACGATCACCATTTCGGGATTGAGTTCCGGCAGCATTATCTTGATGATTTTGTACATCGCGAGATTAACCCAGCCGATAATCACTGCATTGATGAACAAGCCGAAATAAACAGCCTTGAAACCACGGAGAAATTGTGCGGGTTTACCGCTGTAGCGCAGTTCGATGAATTCCAGATCGGTCAGGATGTTCGCGCGTCTCCATAACCGTGCGAAGAAAAAAACAGTGAGCATTCCTCCGGATACGAACGTCCACCAAAGCCAATTGCCTGCAATGCCGTGTTTGGCTACCAGTCCTGTTACGGCAAGTGGTGTATCGGCAGCAAAAGTGGTTGCAACCATACCGGTTCCGGCTATCCACCAGGGAAGCTGTCGTCCTGAGAGAAAAAACTCACTGACATTTTGAGAGGCCCTTTTCGAGAAATAAAGGCCTATTAGCAAGGTGAGTGCCAAATATCCGGCAATGATGCTGAAATCGAGGTTGGTGAGCTGCTCCATGTCTTTTCAGGGCTGGGTTGCAGTTAGGCAGGATAACCGAGTTTATGAGCCGGTTATCCTGCTGCAGGTTTTCTTATTCCTCGATTTTAGAGAGGTCGAGGAAGCTCTGGTAACGGTCTTCAATTTCGAGCAGTTCGAGATTTGCTAATTTTTCAGTCCCGAACTTTTCAACGCAGAAGCTTGCCATGGCGCTTCCGTAAAGGACTGCTTTACGGAGTTCCGTGTCGTTGATTTCTCCTGCTCTTGCCAGGTGTCCGAGGAACCCTCCGGCGAATGTATCTCCTGCACCGGTTGGATCATAGATTGATTCCAGAGGATATGCAGGCGCTGCAAAGATGCCGTTATCGGTAAAGAGAAGCGCACCATGCTCTCCTTTTTTTATGATCAATGTTTTCGGTCCCATATTTCTGATGATTCTTGCCGATTTGACAAGGTTCGGATCGCCGCTGAGGAGTCGGGCTTCACTGTCGTTGAGAATGAAAATATCAACCCTCTCGAGCGTTTTTTTCAACTCTTCGGGTTTTCCTTCTATCCAGAAGTTCATGGTATCGAGGATCACGAGTTCGGGATTCGAAACCTGGTCGAGTACCTTCATTTGCAGTTCCGGATCGATGTTGCCGAGGCAGACGTATTTTGCTTCGCGGTACTGCAAAGGGATATGCGGGTTGAAATCTGCGAATACATTGAGCTGGGTGTCGAGGGTGTCCCGCGTGTTCATGTCATAATGGTACCGGCAGCTCCAGCGGAAAGTTTTGCCGTTGTCAATGACCTGAAGTCCCTTGGTATCGATACCGTTGTTGTGCAGGAGACGGAAATGATTATCCTCAAAATCATTGCCAACTACACCGACAAGTTTGATTTCATCAGAGAAGTAGCTGCTCGAAAGGGCGATATAGGTGGATGAACCGCCCAGGGTGTTGTCCGACCGGCCAAAAGGAGTTTCGATATCATCAAAAGCCAGAGAACCAACGACAAGAATAGACATAATGTGTAGTGATTAAAGATTTTTGAGTAGTGATAAAAAATTCTGTGTTTGAAATTAAACGGGAATTTCGAAAAGCAAACACTGCCCGGGTCCGGTTTCGAGTTCCAGCCTGTAATCGGATACCTGGTAAACAGTTCCTGAAACCATATCGGTTATCGTAAAACTTTTCCGATGAAATTCCATATAGCCTGCGGCGTTATTTTCCGAGTTGCTGTTTCCGATGAAAAGAAGGTTGATTCCTTCGCCTCTGCGCATGACCGCAAACAGATCCGGGGAAGAGACGAAAGGCAGCGAAAGGAACCCCGGTTTGCCGTTTTGAATAATATCGGCATATCTTTTGTGTAAAGATAACATGGTCGCGACAAAATCCGTGAGGGGTTCCTGGCCGTTGCAGTCTGCCCAGTCGTAGCAGCCTGTACTGAAAAGAGGCAGCTTTTCAGAGGGCCATCGCTTTCTGTCCGCATCGGTAAAGTTCAACCCGAGGTTTATCGGTTTCGACTCACAGATTTCCATACCGGAATGAATGAACGGTACGGCAGGGAGAACCGTTGCGAGGCCGAATATGAATCTTGATCGGTTCCTGCAGGCCGCTTTCCCGGCAAGGTTGTGGCATACCCTCGGAGTGTTGTGATTTTCGCCGGTTCCGAAAAAAGGTACGACCACACCTATTTTGTTCAGGTAATTAAGCAGCCCTCTGATATAGATCGGATCTTGAATCACAAACGGTAAGGAGCCAAAGACAGCATTGAACCCCTGATCCTTGATAGAGGGAGAGGGGTCGAAGTTTTCGTCCCAGAACGCAAAATCAGGATTTTTCTCTCGTGCTTTTTCAACAATGGTGGTTTTCAGCTTGGAGGGAAGAGCGTGTCCCATATCGATCATTGCCCCGTTGATCAGAAAGTGCTTCTGAAAATAGGGGATAATATCTGCAATGGTATTCCAGAGTTCTTCATTCATATATTCCGGACGGTCGAGCGCAGTATCGTACATTCGTATCGTATTGTAAGCGATGTAGTTGAACGACTCGTGCCGGTGCAATTTCAGATAAGCGACATCTGTCCAAGGGGGCTGTTTGTCATCAGGGGGCCAGTCACAGAACCCGCTGGCCACGACACAGGAAGTTCCGTCGGCAGTCTCGCCTCGAGCTCCTTTTTCAGAGAGTTTTACGGTTTCGGGCGTTTGGGTGAATTGTCGCTTGAACGATTCAGACGGTTCCGGTAGTTTGGAAAGGTCGTTTTTATCTACTTTTTCATAGATGGTGTTGAGTGTTTCCGGATCAAAAACAGGAGGGGCATATGATTCCGGGGCGAAACCGTTTTCCGGATTTGCTTCGAGCCAGTAATACCAATCGGGATGATGCCTTACCCAATCGCCGTCAACAGAAGTTGTTCTGAATACAAATTCAAGTACGACCCGCATGCCCATGTGGTGAGCGGCTTGTGTGAAGGCGGCGAACTCTGTTTCAGCGGAAAGATCGAGGGCGGGTTCCGCCAGCAAAGGGTCGATTCGGTACGGATTCTTTACGGCATAGGGAGAGCCAAGGTTGCCTTTTTTATTTGCATTGCCCGGTATTGTTACCGGAAGAAGGTAAATCGTGTTGATCCCGAGGCGTTCGAGATAAGGTAATAAGGCTATTGATTTAAGGAATGTACCGGTTTCACGAAAACCACAAGGGAGCGGATCGGTTGCTATAGCTCCGTCACTGTCGTGATCGAATGCTGTGGTAAGACGAACGAACAGGTTGTAAACAAAGCTGTTGCGTGTCCAATCGTCTGCAGTTGAGCCGGGCTTCGAAAACGCAGCGGGTTTGCGCGATAAAAGTTTTTCAAGGATTTTTCCGTAATGATCGGCCGGACAGACCTGCTGTTTCCCTTTGGAGTTGTTCGCCCAAATATTCGGAACACAATATGATGAGGATGCACCGTTTTTCCTTACATGGTCAAGTGCGTTGAGGACTATTTCAAGATGATGTGAGCTCAAATTTTCCTGATTGCTGTTGTTAAGCTGAATTTGCAATATTGTTTGGCGTTTGGCCGGACATGAGAACTCGTTTGTTCAGGTACTGATCACAACTGATAAAATGGTTGCGGAACGGAACTCTGAAGTGCTCAAGTCAGGTACACTTAGGTAACTAATGTACATAAAGCTATTTTACTCCCCAATGAGGAATATTCGTATGACCATAGAGTACGACGGTACAGATTATGCAGGCTGGCAAAAGCAGCCTGAGGGAGTGAGTACCGTTCAGGGAGTGCTTGAAGAAGCTTTGGGGCGCATTGTTCAGGAACATGTTTTGCTTACAGCGGCCGGAAGAACAGACAGGGGCGTTCATGCAAGAGGACAGGTCGCGAATTTCAGGGTCTCGTCGGCCTTGAAGCTTCATCGTTTATCCTATGCCGTAAACTCTCTTTTGCCCCCTGCAGTCCGTGTGATGGAAATGGAGGAAGTTCCCGATAATTTTCATGCTCGTTACAGTGCACTTGTAAGGGAGTACCGGTATTTTCTGCTTGAAAAACCTTCGGCAATCAATCGAAGATATGCCGGTTGCATTTCAAAGCCGTTGAACCTCGAGCAATTGAACCTCTGTGCAGGAGAGCTTGTCGGTAAACATGACTTTTCAGTCTATTCCAGAGATAACGGTGCAGCAGACAATACATTCTGTACGGTCTACAGTGCGGCGTGGGAACGCCAGGGTGATATGGTTGTTTTCAGAATTTCGGCAAGCAGGTTTCTCAGAACCATGGTTCGTTTTCTGGTTTCAGCACAACTCGAGGCCTCTCCAGGTGAACTTGAAGAGGCGCTTCGAACCGGTAAGCGTGTGAAAAAACTGGTGCCGGCTGATCCGGCAGGCCTTTTTCTCTGGCGTGTGGTGTATTAAATCAAGAAAAAACCGGCTGTTGCAGCCGAGAGGGCCGGCATGACTTGAAGGAGAAGACAGGCGAAACGGTCACCGGTTCTGTAGGGCAGATCGTAATGGTTCAAACAAGCTGGTTGTAATAATGAAGAGGGGTGTTTATGTTTAAAACGTATGCTTGTGTTGTACTGTGTCAGGAATTGTTGCAAACCTTCTTAACGATACGGTGTTCGTGAGAGTCGCTCATTTCTATATTTTTCCGGCTGTCCTGCTGCTTTTGCAAACGGCTGTTTTTTCCGACAGTTTTGCGGGCAAGAAAGGTAATGTTGCTGATGACTCGGCGGTGGCTGAAATGCTGGACAGCTATGTGACGACAACATATTTCAGCGACAGGAAATTCAAAAAGTGGAAAGACGGTGGTATTGACGGGTATCATGCTACATTTATTCCGCAGTTTGACGATGAAACCTATTCGGAAAGAATTGCCCGGTTGAATCGTCAAACACCACTCAGGCTTGCTTATAACAGCCATGTCAAAGGCTTTATCAAGCTGTATTCAGTTGATAAGCGCAAGCTGACCGCAAAGGTTCTCGGTTTGGCCGATATGTATTTTCCTCTTTTCGAAAAAAAGCTCCGGCAGTACAATATCCCTCTCGAGCTGAAGTATCTGGCAATCGTAGAGTCGGCACTCAACCCGACTGCGGTTTCACGGGCAAATGCGAAAGGGCTCTGGCAATTCATTTATGGAACCGGAAAGATGTATGGTCTCGAGTCGTCAGCCTTTGTCGAGGACCGTTTCGATCCGGAGAAAGCAACCATCGCCGCATGCAGGCACATGCGAGATCTTTATAATATATATGGGGACTGGTTTCTTGTGCTTGCCGCCTACAACTCCGGAGCCGGAAATGTGAACAAGGCGATTCGGCGATCGGGCGGTGCCAGGGATTACTGGTCCATCTGGCCGCATCTTCCTTCGGAAACCAGGGGATATGTGCCTGCTTTTATTGCAGTTACCTATATCATGAACTATTACCGTGAGCACAATATCAGTTCTCTTGAACCAGTGTACTCGTATGACGATATCGGGGCGGTTCGTGTATCGGAGATTGTTGCTTTCGATCAGGTAAGCGAGGTTATCGGTGTTTCTGTCGAGGATCTTCAGCTTCTCAATCCTCAGTTCAAGTTGAATCTTGTTCCAGCAGGTGCCGGTAATCCTTACTATTTGAAACTTCCTAAAGAGTATCTCGGCAAGTTTAACCGGAAAGAAAAGAAAATCTACGCGCACAAGACCCGTCAGGGACTTGACGGAGCGGCTTTGCTGGCAAAAGCTCGAGAAGTGAAGGCGGTTTCTCCCAAAGCTGTTTCTCCCAAAAAGCAGAAAAAAAACATACATGTCGTAAGGCGCGGTCAGACGCTGGCCTCGATAGCCAGAACCTACCGCTGCTATGTCAGTGAGCTTATACGGTGGAATAACCTGAAAAGTTCGAAGATTTATCCGGGACAGAAGCTCAAGGTGTTCGGAACACCGGGAACCGGGAGTCCGGCAAAATCTTCCGTCGTGTATCACAAGGTGAAGCGCGGTGAAAGTCTTGGTCTTATAGCCGGAAAGTACGGCGTCAGTGTGAGTAAGCTCGCTTCCTGGAACAATCTTGGGCGGAAACGCACGATATATCCCGGTCAGAGGCTCAAGATTTATGGCGTTTCCACCCGGACATCATCGAAAAAACCAAGTTATCACAAGGTGAAACGCGGTGAAAGTCTTGGTCTTATAGCCGGAAAGTACGGTGTCAGTGTGAGCAAACTCGCTTCCTGGAACAATCTTGGACGGAAGCGCACGATATATCCCGGTCAGAAACTTAAACTTTCTGCTCCGACAAAAATTCACAAAGTCAGGAGGGGAGAAAGCCTTGGCCTTATAGCCAGGAAATATGGGGTGAGTGTCAGTCAACTTGTCTCTTGGAACAAATTAGGCGGAAAACGTACGATATATCCTGGACAACGGCTTACAATCAAGATAAATTGATGGTTTGATTGTTGCGCAGTCTGGTTACATGAATGAGCTGGTTTTTTCGCAGAATCGGTTTTCAAGAGCTTCTGTATGTATGTAAAAAGGATAATTTTATTATCTTTAGCCTTTTTGAAACAGTTTGCTTGAAATATGATAGGACCGGTGGCTTTTGGGATAAGGGAAACTGCTTTTTAATTTCCATTAAAAGAGAATAATAACGTATGCGAAATATTATTTTTACGGGTAAGGGAGGAGTAGGTAAAACTTCTGTTGCCGCTGCAACGGCGTTAAAAGCTGCTGATTTGGGTTTTAAGACGTTGATCATGTCAACGGACCCTGCACACAGCCTCGGTGATTCACTCGATGTAAAACTTGGACCTTCTCCGGTCAAGGTTGCTGAAAATCTCTGGGGACAGGAAGTCAGCGTTTTTGGCGATCTCAATCTTAACTGGGACGTTGTCCGTGAGCATTTCGCCCAGCTTATGGAATCGAGAGGGGTTGAAGGTATATATGCAGAAGAAATGGGTGTGTTACCCGGCATGGAGGAGCTTTTTTCCCTGTCTTATATCAAACGCTATAACGAAGAGCAGGTCGATTACGATCTACTCGTTGTTGACTGTGCGCCGACGGGTGAAACACTTCGCCTTTTGTCTTTGCCTGAAACATTCGGCTGGTTTATAAAATTTATCCGCAACGTCGAAAAATATATGGTAAGTCCGGTGATCAGGCCATTGTCCAAAAAAGTGAAGAAAATAGACAACATGGTTGCTCCTAAAGAAGTGTATGAAAAGGTGGACAACCTGTTTTCTTCTACCGAGGGGATTATCGAGCTTCTCGCTGATGGCTCAAAATCAACGGTTCGCCTTGTGATGAACCCTGAAAAGATGGTTATCAAAGAGTCCATGAGAGCTCTTACGTATCTCAATCTGTATGGAATTACTGTAGACAGTATCACCATCAACAGGGTCATGCCTGATCAGACTCAGGATCCTTATTTCAAGAAATGGCGAAACATTCAGCAGAACTACATCCAGCAGATTAATAACGCGTTTTCTCCGATTCCGATCGGTCAGGTTCCCCTGTTTGATCAGGAAGTCGTAGGGCTTGATATGCTCCGGCAGGTAGGAGAGAAAATCTACGGTGATAAGAATCCGACGGAGATTTTCTTCAAGGAAGACCCGATCGATATCCAGAAAGTACATGATGGTCACTACAAGGTAAGGGTTAAGCTTCCGTTTATGGAGGATATGGGTTTTGAGCCCAAGATTCTTAAAATGGGTGATGATCTCACCATCAGGATCGGGGATTATCAAAAGATCGTTGCATTGCCGATTTTCATTGCAGGCCTGGAATCAACCGGAGCCAGTTTTGAAGATGGATGGCTTACTGTTGATTTTGCCAAAGAAGAAGAAAAGGCAGAAGCGTAACTTTTCCTACGTTCTTTGATTTATTACCAAAACCTGCCTCGCAAGGCAGGTTTTGGTATTTATGGCGCAATGAGCGCTGTTGAAGCGACAGAGCAAGAAAAGATTGATACGGTTTTCATTTATTCTCGGCACAATGGAGGGCCTGTAGAAGAATCAGGTTCAACTGCTCCGTTACCTGCGCCGATGAGGCGGTTTGCATATCGATCTTTGGTGAATATAAAAATTTTCGTTTTCCCCTCTGTGTTTAGGGTTTGAAACAGCTCTGGAATCTCACCTCTTTCATCGGAAATGACCGTTGTTTTTTGATCATTGTCCATTGAGCCCAGCACTTGATTTTCAGAAAGCAGGGAAGATGTTGTTGTTGTTTTTTTTTCGAGGCCGAGCTGCACTATCAACTCTGTAGCCCTTTTACGCAAAACATCGTCGGGGATGGTTGGCTGCAGCAAGGGCATTAAGAACTTCTCAGGAGAGCTTGCGTTTCGAAGCAAGTGGAATTTGAGAAAGACAAGCATATGGGCTTGTTCTTTGGCCTGATCTCTCTGTTCGTTTGAAAGGACTGAAAAACATTCAGCGCTGAACCAGTGTTGTTCTGAATCGGACTGCACGATACATCCTAAAATACTTATCAGGTTTTTTTGCTGGGAAGCCGAAGCTTCTACGGCTGCATCGGGGTTTGTAATGAATGAGTTGTTTTTGAGTGCGACAACGCAAACATCCCCAATGTTGTACACCTTACGCAGGTCGCGAGTTTTGATGATTTCCATTTGAAAGACCTTTCATTATATAGAATAAAGTCATTAGTGGTAACGAGGTTATACAAGTTTTTCGGCTTGTTTCCGCCGCAATCCGGAATCCCGGATACTGCTGGAATCAATCAAACTGGAATTCCGGATAGGTATAGCTGGAAAAAAATGCGCTTGATTTACGTTTTTCCCGGACGTGTGTTCAATTTATGGTCTGCCTATTTGAAGTTGAGGGGGTGGCTGTGTCGGAATTTCGTTTTCTTCAATATAGCCGTTATTATTTTTGTCAAACTCCCGAAAATGTGCGTCGCTTTCAGGAAATTCTGACATAGATATCTTGCCGTCGTTGTCTGTATCGAATGTTGCCAGGAAAGAAGTGTTTTCAAAAGACGGCGCCGGTTGTGTCGGAACCTCATCTTTGTCGATATAACCGTCCCTGTTTTTGTCAAGTCTATAAAAGTCGGGAAAAGGCTCACTTGTTTCGGGAAACTCCGACATGGATACCTTGCCGTCCTTGTTCGTATCGAATTTTGCTATAAATGCGGGACCGAGAACCCTGTCTTCCTCGCTTTGTTTTTCAGCAGAGGCCGGGGCAACTCTTGAAAATAACAGAAATGCACAGAGTAAGCCGAAAAAATGTTTCATCGTGATCTCCTTTATCGTTAGTGTTTTGTTTTATAGTCAGGTGTGCAAAGACTGTCACTGACCAGTTATTTTTCAGTTCACATGTGTTTGATCAAGTTATGTGCCAGTTTTGACAAAAAGCAGCAGAATTACCGAATAAACGTAAAAAGGCTATACAACGCTACACGCTGCCTGCCGGTTTCTTTCGGTACGTAGGGGTTCACGCTTTGAAAAGAGGGCGGGTGTGAAAAAATTTCACGCGAAAAGGTGTGCCGGTGTGAAAAGATGTTACAGCGGGAGAAAGTAAGAAACACTTCGCGGGGTCAACACGAATTGAAAGATATGCCTCAGGTCATGCCGAAACGTTTGAGTTTGTAGATGAAACCTCTTCGGGTTATTCCCAAGAGCTTTGCTGCACGTGTGCGGTTTCCACCGGAGAGCTCGAGCGCTTGTTTTATGCTTTCGATCTCGATTTCCTCGAGCGTTTTGATGATTTTTTTCTCCGGAACAGCTTTTTGGGTTGTTTCTTCAGTATGGGATGCAATAAAGTTTCGGATTGTCGGGGGGAGATGCTCGGGCACAATAATATCAGTTTGACAAAGAAGCCTGGCATGTTCCATGGCATTTGCAAGCTCCCGCACGTTTCCTGGCCAATGGTAGGAACCGAGAATATTGCTTGCTTCTCTTGATAATCTTTTTGTTTCGGCGTGACCGCGATTGAGGAAAAAGCGGGCGAGGGGGAGAATGTCTTCTTTGCGTTCACGCAGTGGTGGGATTGTAATGGCAATGACATTGAGACGATAGTAAAGGTCTTTCCGGAAACGACCCTGCTTGACATCTTGAACCAGATTCCGGTTTGTCGCGGCAAGAAGGCGAAAATTTACTGCTATTTCTTTATCGCTACCGATAGGTACTATACGTCCGGTTTCTATAGTGCGTAAAAACGCCGGCTGAAGTTCCAGAGGCATATCGCCAATTTCGTCGAGCAGCAAAGTTCCGCCGCTGACTTCACGAAAGCGTCCCTGACGTTTTTTTTCTGCACCGGTGAAAGAACCTTTTTCATGCCCGAACATTTCGCTTGCAAGAAGTGTGCTTGGAATAGCTGCACAGTTTACTGCCACCATCGGTCTGTTGTGTCGAGGGCTGCATTTATGTATGAAATGGGACAGCACTTCTTTGCCAACGCCGCTTTCACCCATAATGAGAACGTTTGCATCACTGGCAGCGATTCGGTAAGCATCATGAAGGATGTTGAGCATCGCTGAGCTGTAAGCTATGACTCCATCGAGTTTTTCTTGAGGAATAATGATTTCCGGCTTTGCAGCTTTGATGCTGAGAGCGTCCTGAACAGCCGTGACGAGTTCATCCAGATCAACCGGTTTGGATAGATAATCGACCGCTCCGAGCTTCATGGCCTTTACGGCTTCGTTGACATCTGCATATGCTGTTACAAGAAGAAACGGAAGAGCGATATGCTTTTCTCTGGTTGTCCGAAGCAACTCGAGGCCGCTTGCATCAGGCATGCGGACATCGGAGATGATGAGCGAAGGAGGTTCGTTTTGAATGATTTCAAGAGCCTCTTTAACACAGGTGGCTTCAAGGGTTGAAAAGCCTACTGACTCGAGGACCTGTCGGTACAGGCCTCGATAACGTGTTTCATCATCGACAACGAGTATCTTATGGGTCATGTATTTTGCCCCTGAACTTTTAAAATCATTATGCCGGAAATGGTTACGGTTGTTCCTTCGTTTATTTCCGACGAGATCGATATTGTCCATCTAAGGTTGTCAGTATATCGTTTAACTATTGCCATTCCCAGGCCATGCCCTTCGGTTCTGCCTGTTACATAGGGTTTGTGAATTTTAGGGAGGAGTTCCGGTGAAATCCCGCACCCATTATCTGTTACGACAAGTTCAGCGTGTTTCCTGTTGCGTTGTAATTTTACGGTGACCATGCCGTTTTTCGATGAGGCTTGAAGACTGTTTAAAAGAAGGTTTACAAGGATCTGCCGCAACATTTCCTCGTCAGCAAGAATCTGAAACGCTGGACATTCTGATTCCAGCGCAACGCCAGCTTCCTCGAACTCTGCTTGAAGCACGGAAATTACCTTGCCAATAATGTTTTGTGCGTCGAGGGCTACAGTTTTCACGTTTTTTTGGCGGGCAAAGTTCAGGAAATGGCCCAAACGTGCGGTGGTCTTGTCCACCTCATTTATAATTTGTTCAAGTTTTTTCCGGCTGTTGTCAGGTATAGCCGGATCACGAATGATCTGTTGGGCAATGCCCGAAATTATTCCGAGTGGATTTTTTGTTTCGTGAGCCAGGCCGGAGGCACCGAATTCCAGATCTTCAATATATGCTAAGCGAATTCTTTCCACTTTGAGTTGTTCTGTGAGCAGCCGGCTTCTGATCATCATGAACCAGACAATAAAGCCGGCGGCAACACAAAGAAATGCAACAAGTTGGGTGAAGTACATTCTGCCCAGAGCCTCTGCATACTCTTGCTTGTCCCTGACAAATTCTCCACCCATGACCAAGGTCCGGTATCTCTGCTCATTCAAGGAATGGCTTTTTTCAATGTCCTCGATTGCCGGTTGAGGTGTCGATGTGAAGGTGGGGTCGTTGAATATTTTTGTTTTGTGCCAGAATAAAAAGTGGTTTTCTTCGAATTGCTCTCCTTCGGTGGAGGGGAGACTCAGGGTTGCTGGTGCTCCGGACGTTTGGAAAACACGTTTACCATCTTGTTCGAGGAAAATGAATGTCAATGGCGAGCCACTGACGAGTTTTTCCAGAGTAACCATCATGTGGTTGTATTGAAAATTATTGTTTCGATCAACTTCATAGATGATGCTTTCCGCAATGTTAAAAAGGCCCGAAACAATCTGATGTTGGCCTTTGCGTCTGATTTCGTCAGCATTTTGGCGTACCCCGAAAGACCACCAGGTTAATCCAAGAAGTGCGAGGATGAAAAAAAACACAGGAACCCTGTAAGGTTTGATTTTCAAGTTCATCGTTCTGCGCTTTCTTGATCTGCCCGGAAAAATGTTCTCAGCAAAACAATGTACGTAAGAAAAAAACTTGTTATGAAATCATTGGACTTCATAACAGCAAAGAGTTCGGCCGGCAGGGAGCGCTTTTTCCCTCTCATCAAACACGTTGCGCGTTTGTATCCTTCGGTAATGTAAAATCTCTATGACATATGCAGGGCAAAAGGATTTTTCTTGAGTTTATTGACAGGGAGCGGGTTCGGAAAAGCATTTGCCTTACCCGACGATAACGACGGTCCAAAGGGTGGAAGGGTCGGAATTTATTATTCTTGTAGATGATTATTTATTACTGAGTTTTTTTATCTTCCTTGCTATCACAGGCAGTTTCATAAAATTGTTGTTGCAAGCCCTGCTTCTAGGTAGCAGGTTGCTTCCATGACACACGTTAGATTTTTTTTGTATAGCCAATGCACAGGTTACAAGATATACGAGTTTCCAATATTGCACGGTTAACGACTCCACGTAATCTCAAAGATAAACTCCAGGTAACCGGAGAGGTTGCCGATACGGTTGTTCAGGGGCGCCAAGAGGTGGAGAGCATTTTAACCGGTAAAGATTCAAGGCTTCTGGTAATCGTGGGGCCCTGTTCTATCCATGATATCAACGCGGCCATGGAATATGCCCGCAGATTGAAGGGGTTGCGTGAAGAGCTGAAAGACGATCTCTGCATTATCATGCGGGTATACTTTGAAAAACCCAGAACAACGATCGGTTGGAAAGGTTTTATCAACGATCCTCACCTTGACGGGTCTTTCGATATCGAGCATGGGCTTTATTATGCCCGGAAACTTTTGTTTGATATCAATGCGCTCGGCTTACCGGCTGCAACCGAATTCCTCGATCCTTTTACGCCTCAGTATGTTGCCGATCTTGTGAGTTGGGCTGCAATCGGTGCAAGAACAATCGAATCACAGACTCATCGTCAAATGGCAAGCGGGCTTTCGATGCCCGTCGGGTTCAAGAATTCAACCGACGGCCGGGTTCAGGTTGCAATAGATGCAATACGTTCGGCGATGCACTCACACAGTTTTCTGGGAATCGATCCTGACGGATACAGCAGTGTTATCACGACGACCGGTAACCCGTTTGGGCACATGGTGCTGCGAGGTGGTTCCGGACGCCCGAATTATGATGCCGATAATATAGCGGATGCTGAACGGCGTCTTGAAAAGGCGGAACTTTCAAAAAATCTTTTGGTTGATTGCAGCCATGCAAATTCGGGTAAAAAACATGAGCAGCAGTCAAAAGTATGGAACAGTATTATCGAGCAACGTGTGAGCGGTACTTTAAGCATTCTGGGGGTTATGATGGAAAGCAACCTGTTCTGCGGTAACCAACCGTTCCCTGACAATCCGGCCGGCTTACAGTACGGCGTTTCAATCACCGACGCCTGTATTTCCTGGGAAGAGACGGTGAAACTCTTGCGGGAAGGCGCAATGAAGCTTCATGCTGTCTCTTCAAATGCAGAAGCCTGATTTCTTTTTAGTACAAATACAAAACGCTTAACTTCAAAAGAAGTAACATTATGAATATAGATCGACTTGTTTTTGCCGTAGCAGGCTTTTTTATCATGGCAAGTGTGCTCTTGTCAGTATATCATAGCCAGTACTGGTTGTGGTTTACCGGATTCGTAGGATTGAACCTGTTTCAAGCTTCTTTTACCGGTTTTTGCCCTTTGGCTAAAATACTCAAGGCTGCCGGTGCCGAACCCGGCAACGCTTTTAAATAAGAGTATAGCCGAAAAAGCTAGTTTCAAGAGCCCCCTCTTTAAGGGGGTTTTTGTTTCATTGCTCTCTTTGTCAAATCCAATTTCACACTATTATGTCGGTTGAAATAAGGCGTGTTCAAAGCAAAAAAGAAAAAAAGAGCTTTATAAAATTTGCCTGGAAAGTCTACAGGAAAGACTCTGAACTCAAAAAATACTGGGTTCCTCCTGTTGTTGCAGATTACATGAAAACGTTGGACAAAGAGAAATATCCCCTCTATGATCATGCTGACATCGCTTTGTTTACCGCATGGAAAAACGGACGTATCGCCGGAACGATTGCAGCAGTTGAAAACAGAAGGCATAACGAGATCCATAAGGATAAAACGGGATTCTGGGGTTTTTTTGAATGTATCAACGATCAGGACGTTGCCAACGCGCTCTTTGACTCTGCTTCGCAGTGGTTGAAGGCAAAAGGGCTCGATGCGATGAGGGGGCCGGTCAGCCCTTCGATGAACGATCAGTGCGGTATGCTGGTCAAAGGTTTTGACAGTTCACCGGTGTTTTTAATGTTGTATAACCCTCCATACTACAACAACCTTGTCACCAATGCCGGCCATAAGATCGGCCAGGAACTGCTCGCGTGGTATATCGATCAAGATCTTATCGACATCAAACGTCTCAGCAGAATAGCCCAGCATGTCATGAAGCGGGAACAGCTTTCGATCAGAACCATAAACATGAAGGATTTTGACAACGAGGCTGCAAAGATAAGGGATATATACAACAGGTCATGGGAAAAGAACTGGGGTTTTGTCCCCATGACCGACAAGGAGTTCGATTTCATGGCTAAAAGCATGAAACAAGTTGCAAAGGAGCACTTCATCTACTTTGTGGAAGATAAAGAAGGCAGGCCCATAGGTTTTTCATTGACGTTACCCGATATGAACATTCCTCTCAAGCATGTAAACGGTAATCCGTTTACACCATGGGGACTTCTGAAATTTTGGTGGTACGGAAGAAATATTTCAGCGTTCAGGACAATCGTTATGGGCGTTTTGCCTGAGTACCGCAACAAGGGAATAGACAGTATCCTCAATGCCCAGATCTCCGAATATGGAGGAAAACATGGGCTTTATTCAAGTGAAATGAGCTGGGTGCTTAAATCCAATGAAGCGATGAGCAAGCTTGCGAAGGTTATCGGTGGAATTCCGTACAAAGAGTATGTTATTTACGAGAAGGAATTGTAAAGGTAAGTCAAAGGTCAAAATTCAAAAGTCAAAAAACGCAAAAGCTGACTGTAATTCTCAGCATTTTTCGAGCCGGTTGTTTGTCAGGAGGTATCGGCTGGTGCATATACGGTCGAGAAAATTTCTATCGTGAGATGAAACAAGCATTGTGCCCCTGAAACCCTCGAGATAGTTGAGTATTGTTTCGATTACTGTATCATCTATACCGGCGGTTGGCTCATCGAGCATCAAAAGGTCCGGTTCAGTTACCAGTGTGCCGGCAAGTGAGACAAGCCGTTTCTGCCCCCAGGAAAGGTGAAAGGGGACTCTTTTTTTTAGATGTGCTATCTGAAATGTATCACAAAGTGCGTCAACTTTTTGGCGAGCATCTTCTCGTGATATTCCCCGGTTCAGAAGTGCAAAGGCTATGTCTTCTTCGACGGTAGGGAGGAAAAGCTGATCATCCGGGTCCTGAAAAAGAAGCCCGATTTTCAACCGTGTTTTTCTGAACTCATCGGGTGTTTGCATTGCTTTTCCCCAGAGCGAAATACTGCCGGATGCCGGCTTGAGCAAGCCCGCTAACAGAAGGAACAAGGTACTTTTTCCTGAGCCGTTCGGAGCGCGTATACCTGCTTTTTCACCATTGACAATGGAAAGGCTCAGGCCATTGAAGACTTCTACATGACCAGGGTAGGAGAAACTCAGGTTTTCGACGGTGATGCAATTCATAGCAACACAATTAGCATGAACAGACAGCTCATGGCAGCCATGAAAATCAGGTCCCGCTGTTTCAACGTGAAGTGGGTGAGAAGTGGAAAATCTCCGTGAAAGTTTCTCATCACAAGCGCGTTGTATACCCTTTCGGAACGCTCATGGCTTTTAATGAAAAGCATGCCGGTAAAGAAAGCGTAAACTTTAATGGTATGGATACTCGTCGATGCGCGGAACCCTCGAGCCTCCAGCATACGAAGCATTTTTGAAAATTCATCAGCAATGACACCAATGTAACGGTAGAAAAAGTAGAACATCGTAACAAGTTTGCCCGGAACCCGAAGATGAAGCATGGCGTGGGAGAGAGCGATGATGGTACTGGTGCCGGGAAGTGCTATGGTATAAAGGGCTATTGCGTTAGTTTTAAGGGTTATCAGCAAAGGCAGTGTTACGCCTTGTCGGGATATATTCAAGGGCCCAATATTCCAGAAATGTTCCCCGGAAATGGTAAAAGGCATGGTGGCCCAAAGAAAAATCATAAACACGTTCACGGTGGCAAGTCTTTGGAGCAGCAGACGGCTGTAAATTCCGGCAACGGCTGCGAGAATGATGCCGCCGGCAAGAGATGCTGTAACCTGGAGGATGTCTTGACTCAATGCAGTCAGCAAAATCAGCGGTAGACAAGCAAGAAGCTTCATCCTTGGGTCGGTACTGTGAAGCGGGCTCCTGCCTTTTGAGAATGCTTCAATCTGCATGGCGTTGTTTCCAGAGATACAAAAAGCTGAAAAAAGCCACTATGGCTACGAGCCCTGCTGCAATGGCCGTAGTCTTGTTTTTCACACCGGGAGTGTGGATGTTTTCCGTCGAGGCAGCCTGTTCATTTTTCTTGTTCCAGGTCCAGCTTGCCCGGTGTCCCTGTCCGGCGTCGAGAACAACCTTTATCGGCACCTTTTTTTCAAGAGATATCGTGAATGTTCCCTTGCGGGATGTAACACATGAAGCGAGAAGATTGCCGTTTTCAAGGTCATAAACCCTTATCGAGCTGTTTTGTGCAGGATTACCTCCGGAAAAATACCCTTCGCCATGAAGTTCAGTACCTTCATACCAGCAGAAAAGATTGACTTTATGGGCAAGAGCATTGGGTGAGGTAAGCAGAAATATTGCCAGAAAGAAAAAAAATAGAGAGCTTCCCGGCAAAACTTGCACAGAGGGTTGCAGTATATTTTTCATGAAGTAAGTATTTCCGGTTTGACCCTTTCGATGAACCGAAGAGCAAGGGCCGTGATCATGCCGTCAACGATCATAAGGGGGAGGTTTGCTGCAAAAACAAGCTTTGCTGCAGGTATGAACGGTTCCCCGGCAGTCACGAGAGAAAAACTTAAAAGCAGCGCGCTCAAAAAAACAGAAACAAATCCGCTGAAAAAGCCGGTTAGAAGCACAGAGATTTTTTTGCTCGACAGAAAAGGGGAAAAAATAAGAAAACAGGCAAGGGCTGGTAGCGCCATATTGAACGTATTGATGCCGAGAGTTGTAATGCCGCCGAACTGAAACAGCAGCGCCTGCAATAGCAGTGCTATCCCGATTGCGATGAAGCATGACCATCCGGTAAGAAGTCCGATAAATCCATTCATGACAAGATGGATGTTTGTCGGTCCCAACGGTATGTGGATGAATGAGGCGATGAAAAAGGTCGATGAGAGCATGGCGGTTTTAACCATCTGCTGATCTTCTATTTTTTTCAAGCCAATCGCAACTCCCAATGCGCTTGCAGCATAGCCTCCGGCGAGAGTCGCCCATGGTAAAATTCCTTCTGAAATGTGCATGCTGCTCTTGCTTGTTGGCTTGAAAGCCCAATAGGCGCTTAGTGAAGAATTTTATTTGAAATCCTCTGCTTTGACCCACAATACCGCACCGATCTCAACAGGTTTGGGTTCGCCATCATGCATGATGGTTCTGCTGTCTGTAGAGAGGGCGGCAAAACCCCACCAGCCCGTTTTCGGGATGGCGTAGGAAAAGACCCCGTTTTTATCGGTTTTGACTACCTGTGTTATAAAGGGAGGTTTCGGTGCGGAGTTTTCACCGCTCTGATTGAAATATTCCACTTCGACTTCGCTGAATGGAGAAGGTTTTCCATCGACCTTGACAATGCCCTGGAAGACATTGCCGGTATAAAGCCCGTAGGGCCGTGTAAGGGGAATTATTTCGGTTTTCAGGCCAAGTTCCGAATCCCAGCCATCCTCTTTGCCGAAAGCGTTTACGATAACTTTCGTGTAATGAACGATATAGCTGTCTTCAGCCGGTTCCCAGTAGGGTTTGGGTTCCATAAAAAATATGTGATCTCCGGGGTGTTTCACCGTATAATAAGCCCGCCATGCACGATTGGGAGAGGAATCGGCATACATGGTCAGGTTATGAGTCTTGAGCAGAGGGGTGAGCTGTTTTTTTCTGCCTTCACTGAAAACCCCGAACAGTTCCGGTTTTTCCATGTTCATTGATTGCCCTTCAAAAGGATGAGCGAACATGATGTTTACCGTCAGCGATGATTGACTCTGTTTTTCAACAATGTCTTCGGATGGAATGACCATGCCGAAATGAGCGTAAGCTTTTATCGGAACGAATACTATTGTAAAAAGGGTTAGAGCCACCAGTGATTTCCATAACAAGGTTGTATTTTTCATACCTGGTTTATTTCTACAGTTCAAAAAACCTGAGCCTACCGTTTCGAAATCAAAAAATCATGTTGCTTCTGTTGTAGCTTCATGGCTTTTTAATCTTGATTTTTGACTTATACGTGAGTTTCCTTCTCCGATAACGCTCATCACGAGTTCTCCATGAATTATGCCTTTGACGGCAATCAGCTTGTCGGCAATTTCCTGCAATTCTCTCGCTTTACCTTTAAGCGTTATGGTTTCCATGCAGTGGCTGTGATCAAGATGAACGTGTTGGCTGCAGAGCACAAGATGATGATAATTGTGTTGTATCGTTGTCAGCTTGTTTTGCAGATTGGGTTTGTGATGGTCGTAGACAATGACAAGGCAGCCACTTACCTCCTGGTTACTTTTCCATTGTTCCTCTGTAAGATGCTTGTGGATAAGAAAACGTATTGCCCGAGACCGGTTGGGAAAAGCATGCGTTTCAACCAGCTTATCCAGCTCGTCCAGAAGCTCATCTTCCAGTGAGACGCCAAATCGTTTCATCGGTCAACATGACTATAGCGTTGTTGAGGAGGCACTGTTGATTCAGCAGGCAGGTCCGAAAATGACCAAAGAAAAAACTCAGAGTCCTGCATCACTTTTCAAACCTTGAATGTTTCTTGAATTCTTAATCCGGATAACAGTTTCTTTGCATCGTGTAGCAAAATGTCACTTGCTTTTCGGTTACAAGATAAGGTAACACATTTTTGAAAAAGGTGCTACCCTGTAGGGCGGTGTTGTTATGTGCAGAAAAAGAGAGGCTGTCTCAAAAGAACTGCTTCACGACTATCGATCACCGTGAATGCGTTTTCGGTAGAAAGTCATGCCGCACTTGATGCGGCATCCATACTGACTTCCATTGAATGATGGATCCCCGGGTCAAGCCCGAGGATGACTGCATAAAGATAAGTTGTATGACTAATGAGACTACTTGTCTCTTGTGGGGGAAACTATGCCTGCCGGGAGCGGGTACTGTTACTGGTGCAGCACTAACGGAGAAATTTTGCTCACGACAGGCAGATGTTTCCGATTGTCATGGCTGTAAGGTTACGCCGACAATAAGCCAGGATGTTTCCAGATCCGGGTTGACGATATAGGATGCCGAAAAGATATCTTTCGACACACTCAGTCCTACATTGACAATATCGAAATCACCAGAGGCATCGCTGTCATTTGTGTACATGCCGTCACCACCCCCTACAAAGAGGGAGGCACTGTAGTCATCTTTGTCATAAAAATTGTAGCCTGCTTCGAAGTACATCGAATTGTCATCGTCGCCGCTTACGTTGACGGCACCGAACAGGTTGAATTTATCGGCATCGAATCCGGCAGCGAGTTCGACTGTGTGACTTCCGTCGTCACCCCAGTTGAAATAGTCGTCAAAGCCTCCGGTCGGAAAAAAGTAGTCGGTTACGGTGAAGCTGAAAGAATCGCCAATCGGAACGGTGACATAAAGGTCCGCTTCACTCGCATCGTCATCGCTGATATCATATGAACCCCATGCACCGACCTCGATTCCAATACCGGGAAACGTATAGCTTAGCCATGGCTGCGCAGCGATGCCATCCCCGAACTGGGTGCCCCTCCACACATATCTGCTCACGACATCGGCACCAATGTCAAAGCCTTCGGCTTTAACGGTTCCGGTAAACAAAAGCACAAGACCGACAATGAGGGTAAAGAATTTGGATGTTTTTTTCATGATTGAACTTCCTTTTCGAGTATTGATTGAGTGTTGCTGTTGTTGATTCCCCGGAAAACCCTTTTCCAAAAGGTTTTCCGGGTTTTTTTGTGATTAACCGATAGCATCGTTGCCTGTCTCTTCTGTGCGTATCCTGATGCATTTCGGCAGATCGAAGACGAAGATCTTTCCATCTCCGATTTCTCCTGTTTTGGCTCCCTTGATAATGGCGTCTATTGTTTTCTGCTCGAACTCTTCATTGACGCCGATTTCGAGTTTTATTTTTTTCAGGAGATTGATCTCGCTGGGAACTCCGCGGTAAACCTCTGTATATCCGCCCTGAGCTCCGCAACCCAGAACATTTGTTACGGTCATTTTATAGATTCCTGCTTCAGCAAGGGCGGCCTTGACGTCCGGCAGCTTGTGAGGCTGGATCATTGCTACAATGTATTTCATGATATTGGCTCCTGTTTAGGCGTTACTGGTTTGAAAATATCTGGAAACCGTGGTAGGCTTCTTCCTCATGTTCGGAAATATCGAGGCCTTTCATTTCTTCGTCTCTGGATACTCTCAAAATGCCGGCAGCCTTGAGAATCAGGAAGAGCACCAACATGGTTGCAAATCCCCAAAGCGGAATGGCGATTGAACCGATAATCTGGGCAACAATCGGGTGTCCGCCGAAAATGCCGGTGGCAATTCCGCCCCAGATTCCATTGAGGCCGTGTACCGGCCATGCACCGACAGGATCATCGATTTTCAGCATGTCAAGCAGCTTGACACCGGCAACAATCAGGATACCGGCAACTGCACCTATAATGATCGCCTCATTGTAGGTGACCGAGTCACAGTTCGCAGTGATACCGACAAGTCCCCCGAGTACGCCGTTCATTGCCATGGTGAGGTCAGGTTTTTTAAACACGGTCCATGCAGCGAGCATCGCAAACACAGCACCGGCCGCCGCTGCAAGGAGTGTGTTTGTTGCAATAATCATCACGATATTCGTGTTATCCGCACCTGCAATCGCAAGTTGGCTTCCCGGGTTGAATCCAAACCACCCGATAAGCAGTATGAAGACTCCTAATGTGCTCATGGCAAGGTTATGGCCCGGAAGAGCATTCGGTGAGCCGTCGGGGTTGAAACGTCCAATACGCGGTCCGAGAACGATTGCAGCGGCAAGACCCGCAAAACCACCCAGGGCGTGAACCACCAGTGAGCCTGCAAAATCATAAAACCCGAGTTCGTTCAACCATCCGCCTCCCCATTTCCAGAAACCGCTTATCGGATAGATGATAGCGGTGATGACGGCGGAATAGATCAGGTATGCTTCAAACTTCATTCTCCCTGCAACCGCACCTGACACAATTGTGGCTGCAGTTGCTGCGAAAGCTACCTGAAAGAGAAAGTCAACAGCAGGATGTAGGTTTCCTCCTACTGCTTCAGGTGCTTCCGAGCCGATGCCGAACCCGCCGAATCCAAACCAGCCTCCTGTGAAAGCGTCGCCAGGATACATGAGTCCGTAGCCGATGATAAAGAACAACAATGCCCCGACCGAAAGGTCCATCATGTTTTTGAACAAGATGTTGACCGTGTTTTTCGCCGAGTTTAGTCCGGCCTCGACCATGGCGAATCCTGCCTGCATAAACAGGACGAGAACCGCTGCGATGAAAAGGAACATGTTGTCAATGGCATAGGCATTGATGCTTCCAGCATCAACGCTCTCGGCGGCAAGCAGCGGTGGTCCGGGAATGATTCCCGCCACCAGCAGGCCGCATGAGACCAGGCCGAGTGATGTTACTGATGATTTCATGCGTGTTTTTTTTGAGTTGTTTAAATGATTCAGGTTGTTTTCCCTCTTCCCATAAATTTCTTAGAAGAAATTCTGTCAACAATATAAATTTTTAATAAAAAAATACAAATGTGTAAGATTTTTTTATGAGAAAACGTCTTTTGGGTTTAAAAAATAAGGCGAGTCTTATCAGGCTGGAAATTGGTGGTTGTGTTCAAGACTCTTTCGTTGTAACTTTTCTGCGGTAAGAACCTCGAAGTTGGAAAAAGAAAGATCTGCACTTCTTTTATGGAGGCATGCAAGGCATACAATCTTTTGCTTTCAAGCAGTTATGATGAATTCCTGAAGCTTCAGGACTTTCTTGAGGTGATGTCTGAGCGTGAAGGGTTCAGTGAAGAGTTCTTTCAGGAGCTTTCGTTTGTGGTCAAGGAAGCATTTGTCAATGCAGTGAAGCATGGCAACGCCGGGAATAAAGCTGCTGTCGTCGGCCTGGGGTTCGAGTCTCTTCGTGAACCTGATGCCAGAACTTTGTTTATCGAAGTTGCAGATGCCGGAAGTGGTTTTGCAGTGCACGAAATTCACGACCCGACAAGTTCTGGCTTACTCATGGAACCGTCGGGTAGAGGGGTTTTTCTCATGCGTGCGTTTGCCGAAATAATTGGTCAGGAGAATTTCGAGAACGGTTGGAAATTACGCCTGAAGATGAGGCCGTATTAAGAAATAGTGACAAGAAACAAGTGACGAGTGACCAGGGGGGGAGTCAATAGGCAGTCTTCAGGAGGCGGTCGGCAAAGGACAAAAAGATGTATTACGTGTTAGGTGTTACATAAAAAAATAAAGCGGGGCCAGACTCGTTGGGATGCCTGCCTGGTTCAATGCGACGAAAATACCTCAACAATTCAACAATATTTCTATGAGTATACAAAACAGCCCGGCCTGGAAGGCTTTGGCATCGCATAAACAGGACGTTGAAAGACTGCATATGAAAGAACTCTTTGCAGATGATGCAGAGAGGTTTGAGCGTTTCTCGATTCGAACCGGTGATCTTTTGCTCGATTACTCGAAAAACAGAATCAACGGAAAAACGATAAAGCTTTTGAATTCTCTGGCAGAAGAAGCCGATGTCGAGGGTTATCGCGCAAAAATGTTTGCCGGAAGAAAAATTAATTTTACCGAACAAAGGGCGGTTCTTCACACGGCACTTCGCCAGCCGGAGAGTTTTAGAATGGAGCTCGACGGGCAGACCATTGGATGTGATGTAAGGGAAGTTCTTGCCCAGATGAGGAGTTTCTGTGGGCTTATTCTTTCGGGTGAATGGAAAGGATACAGCGGGAAGGCAATCACCGATGTAGTCAACATCGGGATTGGTGGATCGGACCTTGGGCCTTATATGGTGACAGAGGCACTTAGACCCTTTGCTGATGGGGCGGTCAAGGTTCATTTTGTGTCCAACATCGACGGGACGCATATTATTGAAACATTGCGGGGACTTGATGCTGATACAACACTGTTCATCATTGCTTCAAAAACATTTACCACACAGGAAACCCTTACCAACGCGCATACTGCAAGAAAATGGTTTCTCGATAAGGCCGTTGATGAATCGTTCATCGCCCGGCATTTTGTTGCAGTTTCAACCAACCAGGAAAAAGTTGAGGAGTTCGGCATCGATGCCCATAACATGTTCCGTTTCTGGGATTGGGTTGGTGGGCGTTATTCCCTCTGGTCATCCATCGGCCTTGCCATTGCCTTGTACGTCGGGTTCGAAAGGTTTACCGAACTGCTTGCGGGTGCGCATGCGATGGACGAGCATTTTCTTACGGCTCCATTTGAAAACAATATTCCAGTTCTTTTAGCCCTTCTTGGTATCTGGTACAACAACTTTTTTGATGTCCATTCCCATGCCGTGATTCCTTATGATCAGTATCTGCACCGTCTCCCGGCCTATCTTCAGCAGCTCGATATGGAAAGCAACGGTAAAAGAATCGACAGGGAAGGTGATGAAGTCGGATATGCTACGGGTCCGGTGATCTGGGGCGAGCCTGGAACCAACTCTCAGCATGCCTTTTTCCAACTGCTGCATCAGGGGCCGAACTTCATACCCGTTGACTTTATAGTGCCTCTTAAAAGCCAGAATCAGGCGGGGAAACATCATGATATCCTGCTTGCCAACTGTTTTGCCCAGACTGAAGCGCTGATGCGGGGAAAAACTGCAAAAGAGGCGGAGAAAGAGATGCGCGATGCAGGTATGCCGGAAGAGCGGATCGAACAGCTTTTGCCTCATAAACTGTTTCCCGGCAATCGCCCGACAAACACCCTCGTTTTTTCGGAAATCAACCCATTCAACCTCGGCAGCCTGATCGCGATGTATGAGCATAAGGTATTCGTGCAGGGCGTGATATGGAGGATCAACTCGTTCGACCAGTGGGGCGTCGAACTCGGCAAGCAGCTTGCTAAAGCAATTTTGCCGGAAATTCAGGGAGAGCAAGATGCCAAAACGCATGACTCATCGACCAACGGGTTGATTAACTTATACCGTCAGTCCAGAGGTTCATAAACCTGCTATGCTATTCAGGAGTTTCGTTGATCCCGATTTGTCTGTCGCGATCGGGATTCAGGTGAGCATTTCTCTCAAAAGCAGTGATCTCTCTTTTTTAGTCATCCCCGGGCCTGACCTGTGAAATCCAAAACCACTATTTCACAGGTCTTACCCGGTGATCGATCTTTTTCCCAACCGCAATATGGATGCCGGATCAAGTCCGGCATGACTGCCTGTAGGGCATTTGGCTTTTCCTTTTCAGTCATTCCCGTGCTTGACACGGGAATCCATCGTTTACTTTTTTCTTATTTCCTCGATAAACTCACCGATATTCGGGCTTTTGAAAATCCCGTCTTTGGCGTCGATCAAAATGAAGGCAAGTGACGGGTCCTGCTCGACAATGTGCAGGGCATTTTCATGTCCGAGAATGAAGAACGCCGTGGCGTAAGCATCGGCTTTTGCCGGATCCTCCGAAAACACCGTAACGCTTTTGATTCCTCGGGTAGGATAGCCGGTTTTCAGGTCGATGATGTGGTGGTAACGGATGCCTTCGTGCACAAAATAGCTTTCATAATCACCGCTCGTCGCGATGCCACAGGCTTTGATGACACCGAATGCAATCAGTGGCGTCTTTTGTTTCGTATCGGGATTTTTGATGCCTGACGTCCATTGCCGCTCACCCTTTTTTCCCTTGACATAGAGATCACCTCCAGCATTGATGATATAGTTATCGATACCGTACCTTTCCAGCACTTCGCCGGCACGCAAAGCGGCATACCCTTTTGCGATTCCCCCGAAACCTATTTCCATGCCCATCTTTTTCAGGAGAAGGGTTTTTTGCAGAGTATCGAGATCGATCTGCTTGTAATCGATCAGGGTCAGAACTTTTCGAATGCTGTCAAGAGGAGGCGGAGAGGTTCTTTCCTTGACATTCCAGAGCCTGCCGATCGGTTTGAATGTTACATCGAATGCTCCTTCCGTTATGCGGGCTATTTCCAGTGCCTTCTTTGTTACCGTTATAACGGACTGAGGAACCCTAACGGATCCAACCCCGGCTTGCCGGTTGACCTCGGAAACCGGACTCGCTGGCTGCCACTCGCTCAGCTCCGACTCCAGCTCTGCAATTTCACGGAATGCGGTATCAAACGCTTCCTTCGCTTTCTCCTCTGCATCACCTTCCGCGACCGCCTTGATCTTCATCACCGTTCCCATCATCACTTTTTCCTGCTCGTAGATGCGGAGGCCGCTGTCCGTACCGGAGCAGGAGAGAAGAGTCAGAGAAAGCAGTAAAAATGGAAGGGTATGGTTGAGGCAATTGCGCATGCTATGTTTTTTTAAGGAATTTTCGTGTTTTTGGTGTATTTGTAAGACAAAAAAATAAAAATAATTAACGTCACTTGTTGTGATCAAGATGCAGATTATTGTCTGAGTGGGGAAACTTTTTTTGCTTTTTCGTTCATTGGCCAGGAAGGTTGGGTCGTGATGAGAACGGAAAGATGGTTTTGATAGTCTAAAGCTGAAAAAGAATGTTGTACATGATAGTAAACGGAGAGTGTAAAGGTGAAATACGGTGTGTTATGTGTGTGTATATTATGAAAAATCTGTAGTATAGATGATGTTTTAATTTTGGGGTATGTAATCCGGGCAACATGCTTAAAGTTCATGATACAACAGAAGGAGTGTAGCTGATGTTGGAGTTAACGCAGCAAGAGGCGGAAGAGATGGTTTTCTCAAATTGGATAGAATCTACAACTGATTTTGATGAAGAAGATATTACTCCACGGTATTATCGGACCGAAGAAGATCTTACTGCTAAGGCTGTTTGCGGAGGCGATGACCGAATCAAGGTGACAACCACCACCACGATGCCTTATAAGGCCATATGTAAGCTTTATATGAAATCTCCATCCGGGAAGAAGAATTACATAGGTACAGGTTGGCTAACTCATACCAACAAACTGTATACAGCAGGCCACTGTGTATATGACCGAAAAGAAAAGGGATGGATGAAATCGATCATCGTAGTCCCTGGTAAATCCGGAAAGGCCGAACCATACGGGCGTTACTATGCAAGTGCTTTTACAACAACACGTGGTTGGAAAGAAAAAGGTATTCCACGTTACGACATGGGGGCGATAAAGATCGGTTCTGATGTGAGTCATTCTGATGTTTTAACCCCAATGCTTGAAGATCCTGTTCGTGGTGAAATATGTGGTTATCCCGCTGATAGGGATACCGGAATATTTCAATATCGCATGGAGGACTCACTAAGGAAAGCCGGGGGGCAGTTCAAGTACATGCTCGATACTTATGGTGGGCAGAGTGGCTCTCCGCTTCTTAAAGACCGAAGCGTAGCAGTTGGTATACATAATTACGGTGGATGTCCGAATAGTGCTTCGGATTTGTATCAGCTATTTGTTAACACGGTTGATCAGTGGTAAAACAGCAAAGCGGGAATCACAGTGGCTTTGTTACGTTCAGGGTCTGACAAGAAAGGAGAATTACCTGCAATAC
This sequence comes from Prosthecochloris marina, assembly GCF_003182595.1. Classification (NCBI taxonomy): domain Bacteria; kingdom Pseudomonadati; phylum Chlorobiota; class Chlorobiia; order Chlorobiales; family Chlorobiaceae; genus Prosthecochloris; species Prosthecochloris marina. Next base: position 393,242 of record NZ_PDNZ01000001.1, on the reverse strand, counting down.
GAAGAGCATTGGCTGAGAAATTCGTTGAAGAGTTTGGTTTGCTTTATGGGTATGGATGATGATGGGCATGAATTGATTAAACGGCAATTCTTTTTGGGGAGGGCGAATTGAAAGTAGCAATAACCGCTGCGAGCGGAAAACTTGGAACGGAAATCGTTGAAGCCACCGCTGCTTTGTTGTCGAATGAAAACGTGATTGGATTAGCGCGGAGTCCGGAGAAAGCCAAGCACCTGAACATCGAAATCCGTCCCGTAAACTACAATGACAAAGAAGTCTTGGTTAAGTCATTGCAATCCGTTGATGTGGTTTTGTTGGTTTCCGGCATCGATGTTCCTGATAAGCGCATCGAGCAACACAGAAATGTGATTCAAGCGGCCAAAGAAAACGGAGTCAGAAAAATAGTCTACACCAGCATTCAAGGAGCAAAGGAAAACACAGCCTTCTCGCCCATTGTTCAATCCAATCGACAAACCGAACAAGATATTCGAAACAGCGAAATGGATTGGGTTATCGGACGCAACGGGATCTATATCGAGCCTGATATTGAATATGTCGACGTCTACGAAGAAAAGGGAGGAATTGTAAACTGCGCCGGTTCCGGTAAGTGCGGCTACACGACACGACCAGAACTCGCGTATGCCTATGCGCGAATGATAACCGATGACGAGCATAACGGTAGAACCTACAATTTGCATGGCGAAGCTATCACTCAGCGGCAGCTTGCTGAGTACCTCAACTATGCCTTTAGTACTACGTTGACCTACACATCAACTTCGGTGGAAGAGTTCCGACAGGACCGAATAGATGAACTAGGTGAGTTTTTAGGTTCGATCATCGCCGGCATATACCAAGGTATTCGAGAGGGAGCTTTCGACAATCCAAGTCATTATGCAGAAGCTGCCGGTAAGGGCCATGCAAGCTGGCAGGAGTTTTTTGATGCCATCAGAGCGAACGAGTCCTCGGTGTAGTACAAAGCGTTGAGTTCCGGAGGTATACTAACCATCCGTTCTGCACAACACTTGATTTCAGATCGATAAAATGTCGTGTTTTTTTGAAAATGTCAGCTGATTTTCATGTTTGTCAACAATAACTCCATTACTCCTGCAGTCAGGATTGGTATCGTCAGGCGTTTCATCCAAATTCTGGTTTTGTTCGGTATCCTTTCAGCAGTTCTCCTTTTCTCGTCCGGACACACTGATTGGCTATGGGCCTGGGTTTTCATCGGTATATACATTGGTAGCACGGTTTTCAACTCGATAGCTCTTCTCAAGCGGAGACCGGAGATCATTGCTGAACGCAGTATGACCCAAATAGAGCATGGCTGGGAGAAATTGATCGGTGGACTTTGGGCGCTATTGTATTTTCTTGCTGTTCCATTGATAGCAGGTCTTGATATGCGTTATGGGTGGAGTGCTGATATACCCTTAAACGTTCATATTGTCGGGGTAATCTGCTTTTTTGCCGGCACTGGATTATTCAGTTGGGCCCTTCTCGAAAATGCTTTCTTTACAACAGCGTCTCGTATTCAGAAAGAGCGGGGGCAAACGGTGTGCATGTCCGGTCCTTATCAGTACATTCGTCATCCCGGCTATCTTGGTGCTATCATCCAGAGTTTCGCTGCTCCGATGCTTTTAGGCTCGTTCTGGGCGCTCATACCCGGGTTTCTGTCCGCCCTCCTGATGATTGTAAGGACGAAAATGGAAGACAAGATGTTACGACAGGAGCTCATTGGTTACGAAGCTTACGCACAACGAACGAAGTATCGAGTATTTCCCGGTATCTGGTGAAATAGGAAGCATCCTGTAGTGAAGCCATCAGATACAAACTTCTAGCGTGTTAAAATAATCCCGTTAAGTGCCTCGAAAAGCATGGTCTATAGCTGTGGATCGCACGCGGTTGCAGAATCTCTTACCTTTTCCTCTGGTATGCAGCGTGCTGATGAACGGTTGTCAAGCATCCTTTATCCGGATGCCTGGATTCGGTTGAGAGGTCCAAATTGTCCTAAAAAAGATTGTAGTCTCAAAGTCGTTACACGGATTATTCCCGCCGAAATAATGCCGGTACTGCCGTTTATCCTTCTTATACGCCAGCAAAATTGATCACACAGACATAGTCGTAGACGGGGTGGGGTTCGATGGCGACGCCGACAATGCTGAACTCCGGGTCCAGGATGATGCTTCGGTGCTTTCTGTTGGGTACTCCGTCATCGACGAGAAGGGAGGCGACGATTTCAATGGCTGTGTTAAAGCCGTAGGAGATGTTTTCTCCGGTAATCCTCCAATTGCCGAATTGCCTGAGACGGGTTCCGGGTTTTGATCCGTCCGGTCCTCTGTGCCCGGTTTTGCCGGTGCGGGACATGTAGCTGGCATGTGATTGAGCAACAATTGATATTCTTTCAGATGGAAAAAGGACTCCCGCCGGACTTACTCTCTTCATGGCATTGACGCATTCTCGAACTGCTGTTAAACCTTCGCGGGTCCGGTACCCGTTTTCGAATTGCGGATTTCGGGGATCATGATAGATGTTTCCTGTGAAATAGCATGTCCTCGGCAAAATATATTGCCGTGCGTATTTTTCCGGATCGGTGCGAGCCATGTTCAGGTGAAGGATGACCTCTTTTTCCAATGCATCGAGATAACTTGCCTTTTCATCCTCCTGTAACGATGTGAACTGCAAAGAAAGCTGTTTTTTCGATGCATCCGCTCTCTTGCTTGCTGGAATCAGTAAGCAAGAAATACAAAGGATAAGCACTGAGGCTATTCTCATAAAAGTAAAAGGGAGCGTAATTTATTAGCTTTAAAAGCAGGTTGTTGGTTAATATATAAAAGCCATGACAAAAACTTGGATATATAAAAGAAAGTAATGCCGAAAGGAGCAAAGCTGGATACGCCAGGGACATTATTTCATGTCATTATTCCGGGAAATTGAGAAAGGCAATATCGTTCGAGATGACCAAGACAGAAAAGAGTATCATCGTCGAATGGATGAACAGGCTCAGGGGATAAGCACGAGTATTTATGCTTTCGCATTGATGTCAATGAGGACGCATCCAGCAAAGGGGTGATCAAAGTTGTTTTGTTACGTTCAGGCAGCAGAAAAGGAGAATTACCTGCAATACGAAGAGCGTTGGTGGAGAAGTTTGTCAAAGAGTATGGTTTATCACTGGCAGAGACTGCGCGGCAGTTATGGTTTACAACCGAAGTAGTCAGCCATATGGTTCGGTCGGTCGGTGATCTTTTATCGCTAATAAACTACGTCCCCTAAGTTCTCTATCTATAGGAGGTAAAGGGGCTTCTGTTCTCCGGGATATGCTTTTTTTAAGGGAAAATCCTGAGAGGATCAGAGGGGAAAAAATAGTGATTATAATGTGAGCCCATGAAAAATCTATAGTGCAGATAACAAGTAATGTTAGATTTTATGCTGTATGAACAGCTCAGTGCCCATTGAAATCTCGAAGCAGGTATCACTGGCTTGTAATGTCATAGAATGCCATCTGGGATCGACACTACAGGCAATACATTTGTACGGTTCGGCGCTTGATGGTCGTTTGGGGCCGTATAGCGATATTGACTTGCTGGTTACTATAGAGGCAAAGCCTGAAGAAACTTCCCGACAGGCTCTTTTGCTTGATTTGCTGAAGATCTCAGCGCCACCCGGCAAAAGCGAGATACTTCGAGCTCTGGAGGTCACCGTTGTTGTAAAGACTGAGGTAGTCCCTTGGCGTTATCCGGCCAGACGAGAACTGCAGTTTGGAGAATGGCTGCGGAAAGATATTCTTTCAGGTATCTTCGAGCCAGCTGTCATTGATTCTGATCTGGCGCTTCTGTTGATGAAAGCAAGGCAGCACAGTCTTCCCTTGACGGGCCCGGCGGCCGAAGATTTTTTCGATCCGGTGCCTAAAGGTGATTTTTTTAGGGCGCTCGTCGATACCCTGGATCAGTATGTGTCACCCCCGGACCGGGCAGGTGATGAGCGGAATGTGGTGCTCACATTGGCCCGCATATGGTACAGCGCTGTAACTGGAAAGATTGCGTCTAAGGACATCGCTGCCGGGTGGTTGATAGCGCGTTTGCCCGTCGAACATCAATCCATATTATTTGAGGCTCGGCAAGCCTATCTTGGTTACGGTGAAGACCATCTTGCCTCACGTGCGGACCAGACAGCAAAGTTTATTCTTTTTGTGAAATCTGAAATTGTTGACTTGCTTAATGACAAAGTATAAAGGATTAAAAAATGGCAAGTGTTAAAGAACATTATGATGAAGTGCTTTCTGATGTCTATTCATGGATGTTTGGTGGGTTCGAGGCCGGAATCCAGCGTAATATTGAATTTATCAATAAACACAAGCTTGCTCCCAGAGGCTCTGGGATTGCTGTTGATTTAGGCGCAGGCTGTGGCTTTCAATCGATCCCTTTGGCTGAAGCGGGATATTCTGTTACATCATTCGATATAGATGCCAAACTTTTACAAGAGCTAAGGGATAATTCGGAAAAGCTTGATATAAGAACGATAGAAGGGGATTTAATTGATTTCGATAACGTTGTAAAATCAAACGCCGAACTAATCGTTTGCATGACAGATACAATTGTTCACTTGGAATCAAAAGAAAAAGTCACGTCTCTTTTTGCTAAAGTTTTTAAAGTTTTAGAGCCTGGTGGAAAATTTATTATAACTTTTCGAGACTTAACTCATGAATTGAAAGATTTAGATAGATTTCTGCCAGTCAAAAGTGATGATACTATTATTTTCACATGCTTTCTTGAGTATGAGCTTGAAAAAGTGAAGGTTCATGATCTCGTATATAAAAAATCATCCGGAGTATGGGAGCTTTTTAAGAGTTTCTACCGAAAATTACGTTTGTCGGAAGATTGGGTAAACGCTCAATTATCGCAATGCGGCTTTGAAAAAATAGATTCAACGGTTGAAAATGGTTTAATAACTGTTATTGGAAATAAGTAATAGATGACATCACGCTACGGGGTTTGCAAAAGCTGAGTTCGTTCCTTGCTTCGCACTTCGAAAACCCTGGGTTAAGCGTTCGACTTCGAACTGAAGGAGTTAAAATTCATGGAAGATATTTTGGAGACGGCAAAACAAATAGAAGAAGAAGCTTGGTCTGTCATTGATGAGACCGGTGTAATCAATCATTGGTCTTCTATTGGGGCAACCATTAATCTTGTCGGCTCACTTAAAACAGGCTTACTGATAAATAATCGAGACATCGATTTTCATATTTATACAAACCCATTCAATCTTTCCGATAGCTTTTTAGCGATATCCGGACTTGCAGAAAACAAGCGTATTAAAACCGTTAGTTATTCAAACTTACTGGATGCCGAAGATAAGTGCATTGAGTGGCATGCTTTTTATGATGATCAAAACGGCAATTCATGGCAGATAGACATGATTCATATATTAAACGAGTCACCCTATGCCGGTTATTTTGAGAGAGTGGCTGAACGTATTTCTAAAGTTTTAACAAAAGAGACTCGTGAGGCAATTCTTCGAATAAAAAAAGCAATTCCAACCGATAAAAAGGTTATGTCTATTCAAATATACAAAGCTGTAATTGAGGATGGTGTTCGCAGTATAGAGGGATTTTGGCGATGGGAGAAGCAAAACCAAAATGAAGGTATTATCACATGGGTGCCATAAATGGAAACAATAAGCAACATTGAACTTACCGACAAATCTCTTTACCCGGATGAACGACTATTGAAAACCGTACTGGGGAAGTCTTATGCAGCCTATTGTGAGTTGCTGGGCCTCTATGACCGGCACCAGATGCAGTATGAATGGAGATACTATAACGATGCCAGGGCTTGGCTATGTAAAGTTCAGAAAAAGAAAAAAACAATTGTATGGATGTCTGCCTGGAAAGGTTACATGCAGGCGACGGTCTACTTCCCGGAAAGACTTATAGAACAGATATATACGCTTCCCATCGATAAAGAGATGAAAGAACGGATAAAGAAAACCAGGAATGTAGGTAAATCAAAGCCATGTATCTTTGAGATACGAGATCATCATATTCTCAAGGATATGGACATTGTAATGCAATTCAAAATCAAGGCCAAGTAATAGAGAAATCAATGCATAATACCGAGAGGGCTCTTTTCCTTCACGGTGTAATCCGTTCGTGATAGATTTTTCATTGTCCAATATTATCCTATCGAAAGGCAGAAAATACATAACAAGACATCCGTATTTTATCCATCCGGACCCTTTGCTTAATAGTAGCTTCCAATGAGCAGTAGTCATGTCAAGGTTGAATTTCAAAACTTGCGCATTGTTATTCATAGTTGCAGTAACGATGCATAATATCGAAGAAGCTCTTTTCCTTCCTTCGTGGTCTAATCCAGTAGGTATAGAAGTTTCATCGTCGGAGTTCACCTTTGCTGTTGTGTTCCTTACCGTACTTGCTTACCTATCTTTTTACCTTTCGATTCGGAGTGGAAAAAAAGGGCTTTGGACATATTTCTTCACGGGGTACGCTTTTGCAATGTTCCTTAATGTATTCTTTCCCCATATATTGACTTCTATCCTGGTACAAGAATACGCTCCGGGTACAGGAACCGCTGTTTTGATGGTGCTACCGACCGCATCGCTGGTGTTATATAAATCGATTCAGGGTGGGTTTGTTGACAGAAGAAAGTTCTATGTCATCGGACCTATTGTTGTATTAACCTTGGCTGCAAGTGTCCCGTTGTTGTTCGCGATGTGGCGAGCGTTCGGAAGCTGACAAAGCAATAAGGCGGATGCGGGAGCCAAGCGGATTTTGCAAAAAGCATTTCTATTCAGAATTATTGAACAGATAGCCATTGATGGTACTGCGTCTGGTGGCCGATGCATTCATTGCGCAACACAGTAAGAAATTAAAGTCTGACAATCACATGGGGCGTAGTGGATCCACTGCTTAAGAGGGACGTTAGGGACAACAAAGAAACATACAATGAAAAATCGGGGCATTATTCTGGCAATCAGCGCGTGTCTGATGTTTTTAGGAGTATCTTCTGAGGCCTCAGCAAAGGCACTATACTCCTACTCTGATCTATTCGAGGAGATAGTCGAGATCGTCGAAGAACATTTTTATGATTCTGTCCGGATTAATCAGGATTTCCCGGCCATCAAAAATACTTATCGCAAGAAGCTGCCGCAAGTTTCTACCCGAAAAGCATTTTCTGCTCTCGTGAATGCCATGCTTCGAGAGTTGAACGCTTCCCATACTTATTATTTAACGCCAGAGGATTATGAATATTTTCATTTATCCGCGCTATTTTCTGAGTCCCCGGACATTGGAGCTCTGTTTCAGGACCAGGACTTGCTATATCCTACGGTCGGCATTATGACTCAATCTTTCAAAGAACGGGTATATGTTGTTTCTGTCTTTTCTGAAAGCATTGCCGAAAAAGCCGGACTGTTGAAAGGTGATGAGATCTTGTCTGTCAATGGAAATCCTTATACACCAATCGCTTCTTTGCGTCCGCTTGTAGGGACCGATGTCTCGTTTGAGATCAGAAGAAAGGAGCAGGCCGAGCCTTTCAAAATCGTTATGAAACCAGTTCTTGTCAATCCCAAACAAGAAATGCTGGATGCACAAAAAGCCAGTATCCGTATTATAGAAAGAGCGGGAAATCACATTGGTTATATTCACATCTATTCCTATGCGGGAGACGAGTACCATAAGGGATTACTCGATGCTATTGCATGGGGAGCGCTAAAAAAGGCGGATGCCTTGATCATTGATTTACGGTATGGCTTGGGGGGGGCATGGCCGTATTATCTCAACATTTTTAATCGGAATATTCCAACCATTGAGACCATTGACAGAGATGGAAGGAAATCCACTGTCGATTCGCAATGGAGAAAACCGGCTGTCTATTTAGTGAATGCATTTAGCCGAAGTGGAAAGGAGTTACTTGCATTCGGTGCCAAGAATTATCCCATGGTAACTGTAATCGGAGAGCGGACGCCAGGGAAGACTCTCGGAGGACGTCTATTTCCCTTATCCAATAACGATATGCTCTTTCTTGCTGTGCAGAGTTTTCGCATCGATGGAGTCAACTTGGAAGGGGTTGGGGTTGCGCCAGATATTGAAGTCCCGTTTGATATTCGGTATTGCTCTGGACACGATTTGCAACTTGAGAAAGCTGTTGAGTATCTTGTTGATGAACTCTCGAATGAGAATAAACGCGCTAAGTGACCTGCAGCCGAACTACCAGTCGCTCAAGATTATTGCAAACCAAATCTCGAGGAGTAAACGCATGCATGCCCTCATTGTTATTGCTCATCCAAATCCAAAATCACTGACACATAGTATTGCATCGCAGATCGTTAAAGGGGTTTCTGCAGCTGACAAAGATAACACTTCAGAAATTGCTGATCTTGCCGCCGAAGGGTTTGATCCCTGTTTTACAGTGCAAGATATTTCCATTCTGCATAGAGAAGCTGATCCTACCCCCGATATTATTGCCGAACAGGGAAGAATCAGCCGCGCTGACGCACTTGTGCTGGTTCATCCTGTTTATTGGTGGTCGTTTCCGGCCTTGTTAAAAGGATGGATCGATCGTGTTTTCACAAATGGTTGGGCTTACGATGACACCTCCTCTGAGAGACTTGTAAAAAAGATGCGACATTTGCCTGTTCATATTGTCTCCATTGCAGGAGCGGATATGCGCACTTATGCAAGACATGGATATTACGGTGCTATGAAAACTCAGATTAATCACGGTATTTTCGATTATTGCGGCGCACCGGTTTTAACATCTGAACTACTCTTTCAATCAGATCCGGATGTTTGTCTAAAATCTGGAGAAGCTATAGGTCGAAGACTGTTTTCCTCTTCGTGTTAAAAAAATAAAAGCAAGGCCGCTTCATTGAGCTTAGGGTATCTCTTAAAGTTAATTTGCCGACCGATTTGATCGCTACATTGAAAGCCTCGGCCCTTACGTCAGCTATTTCGAGAAGGTAAAAAACGTTACAATGGCATATGTTAATTTGACGAAGGAAAGTATCGAAGGTGAGCATATTTGTTGTGCTTTTTCGGATAAAAAGTGTTCAGAAGGTTACCGGCTCAAAAAGCAGTGGTTGGCAGGAGAATTCGATAATGGTTATATCTTTCGACGTCTTGCAGAGCGTGCAAAAGTTTTTATCGAATACGGTCCGGCAGAAAAAGCATGGGTGCCGGTGACGGCACCTCATTACATGGTGATTGGGTGTTTCTGGGTTTCAGGGAGATACAAGGGCAAGGGGCACGGTAAAGCTCTGCTGAAAGAGGTTGTCAGGGAAGCGAAAAGTCAGGGGAAAAATGGTCTTGTAACGGTGGTCGGAACCAAGAAATTCCATTTCATGAGCGATACCAAGTGGTTGTTGAGCCAAGGTTTCGAAATTTGCGAAAGCATCTCTTCCGGCTTTAGTTTGATCTCGATGGATTTCAAAAAAACGAAAAACCGGCCATGTTTTAAAGATTCTGTTAAAAGTGGCACTTGCTCTATAAAGAAAGGCATCGTTGTTTATTATTCCAACAGATGTCCCTATTCTGAATGCTATGTCAAAGAGCCATTGGTTGAAACGGCAAATAAGCGGAATCTGCCTCTTAAAGTGATCAAGCTGGGAACAATGGAACAGGCTCAATCCGCTCCGACACCGGCTACGATATTCAGTCTTTTTCTGGATGGCAAATTCATTACAACAGATATAGGTGTTTGTATGGATAGTCGATTTGATAAAATTGTTGGAAAGCTTCAGATACATAACATATCATGAATCAAGATGTTCGTTAATTGATATGGGAAACAATCGTGTATGTCCGGTTGAAAGATCGGGAAGCCTTGATACTGGATTTCGAAAGTGGCTTCAGGACTCTCAAAAGATTCTGCATCCCTATGTTAAGGAGGGGATGACAGTGTTGGATTTTGGGTGTGGTTCGGGTTTTTTCACTGTTGACATGGCTCATATGGTTGGGGAGTCAGGCCGGATTATCGCTGTTGATTTGCAGGAGGGAATGCTCGAGAAGCTGCGGGAGAAGATTCAGGGAACGGAGTATGAAGAACGAATCATATTGCATAAATGCGAAAAGGATACCATCGGAATAGCTCAGCAGGTGGATTTTATTTTAGCTTTCTATGTGGTTCACGAAGTTCCTCATCAGGATATGTTTTTCAAGGAAATTCAATCCACCCTCAAAAAAAACGGGTTGATGTTGGTGGTAGAACCGCCATTTCATGTTTCTGCAAAAGCATTCCGACAAGAGGTGGAAAAAGCTCAGGAAGCAGGGTTAACAGCTTGTGAAGGGCCAAAAGTACTCTTTGGCAAAACCGTAATTTTGAAAAAGGGAAAATAGGGGATATTGTTTATTAGCTTTAAAAGCAGGTGTTTTTATTCGGAGTCCGAAGAACACCGAAGGCATTCTTGCGTGATGTCTTGGCAACCTTCGATATGCTCCTCGGAATTTTATTGGAGTTGCAATCAGATTTATGCTTGATTCGATGAGACTGCGAGGGTCTATCGGAGCAGCAGGAGAGGTATGTCGCTGGAGCTCACCATTTTTGTTGTGTTGCTGCCGACAAGAAATTGACGGATTCGGGAATGTCCGTAAGCTCCCATCACCATCAGATCGATTCCGTGTTCTTTCTGGTAGTCGCGCAAGGTCTGAACTATTTCTCCTGAAAGCATTGTTCTTATAACATTGAAGTCTTTTTCGGCAAGATAGTTGCAAGCTGCATCAAGTTCTGATTCTGTGTCCGCGGTGGAGTTACATACCATGACTATATGGCAATCCAGTCCTTGCAGCAAGGGGCTGCTTCCGACCATTTCCAAGGCTTTTTTTGCGGTAGAACTGCCGTCAAAAGCAATCATGAATCTTCGGGGCTGAGTGAAATCAGGCAGCACCACAAGAATAGGGCGGTGAAGTGTTCGTACCACACTCTCAAGATGGCTCCCGATTGAATGTGCACTGTTTTCATGAGCTTCCCCTTGTCTGCCCATGACCAGTAAGCGTGTGTCCGGCTCCATCTCCTGCAAGGTTTCAATCAGATTGCCATGACGTTGAAGTCTGTTGATTCTTTCTGCACCGTTTTCTTCTGCGCGGATTTTCGCTGACTCGAGCAGGTGTTTTCCATGTTCGAGGGCAAGCCGTCCTCTTTTTTCGTCCAGGGAGACAAGTTCATCGAGAAGATGTTCACGGCTACCGAGTCCGATATTTCCTGATAGGTCGCCTTTTACCGGGTATTCTGAACGGTCAAGTACATGAAGGAGCGTCAAGGGAGCATCGAGACGCAAGCTGGTCCAAGTTGCAGCATCACATACTGCGGGTGCCGCCGCTGAACCGTCGATACAGGCTAAAATTTTTGTCATGGAACATTTCTATTTAATGGCTTGTAAGAATTTTTTCGACCTCTTCAGGTTTGTCGTGCACTCCAAAACGGTCGACGATGGTGGCACTGGCTTCGTTCATCCCGATAATTTCTACATGGGTTCCTTCGCGCCGGAATTTAATGACAACCTTGTCGAAGGCCGAAACCGCGCTGATATCCCAGAAATGTGCATGTGATAGATCAATAATAACTTTCTCCAGAGCTTCTTTAAAGTCGAAAGCTTCGACAAATTTATCGGCTGAGGCGAAAAAGACCTGACCGGTTACCTTGTATGTTCTCGATGCGGTCGCTTCGTTTACGAGGCTTTTAACGACCATGAAATGCCCTACCTTGTTGGCAAAAAACAGGGAAGCGAGTAATACTCCGACAAAGACTCCGATAGCCAGATTGTGGGTTGTGACGACGACGATGACGGTTGCCGCCATTACGATATTGGTGGAAAGCGGATGTTTTTTCAGCTTTACGAGTGAGTCCCAGGAAAATGTGCCTACTGATACCATGATCATGACGGCAACGAGGGCCGCCATCGGTATTTGTTTTATCCAATCACTGAGAAAGACTACCATGATGAGCAGGAACAAGCCCGCTACGAACGATGACAGGCGTCCTCTGCCTCCTGATTTGACATTGATAACCGATTGCCCGATCATTCCGCACCCTGCCATTCCCCCCAGCAATCCTGCGGTGATATTGGCAATGCCCTGACCTTTGCATTCACGATTCTTGTCGCTGGAAGTATCGGTCAGGTCATCAACTATGGTTGCTGTCATCATGGATTCCAGGAGGCCGACGACAGCAAGTGCCGCTGAGTAAGGGAAAATTATAGAGAGGGTATCGATATTCAACGGAATTTGAGGAAGAAGAAAAACGGGCAGGGTGTCGGGCAATGCTCCCATATCTCCTACGGTACGAATATCGAGGTTCAGAAGCATCGACATTCCGGTAAGCACGACAATGCAAACCAATGGTGATGGAACTGATTTCCCAATCGACGGGATGAGCGGGAAGAGATAAATAATACCGAGGCCGCCAGCAGTGAGTGCATAAACCTGCCAGCCGACATTGGTCAGCTCGGGCAATTGTGCCATGAATATCAAAATGGCAAGAGCATTGACGAAACCGGTTACAACAGAGCGCGAGACAAATCGCATAAGGCTGCCGAGTCTGAGATAACCCGCGATGACTTGCAGAGCCCCGGTCAGTATCGTCGCGGCAAAAAGATACTGAAGGCCATGTTCTTTGACCAGTGTTATCATCAAAAGGGCCATGGCGCCGGTTGCAGCGGATATCATTGCCGGTCTTCCTCCGGTGAATGCTACAACTACGGAAATGCAGAACGACGCATAGAGGCCTACTTTAGGATCTACACCTGCTATGATCGAGAAGGCGATCGCTTCGGGTATAAGTGCAAGGGCGACAACAAGACCTGCGAGAAGATCGCCTCGAATATTTGAAAACCATTCTTTTTTCCATGTTTGTAGCATTGAAAACTCTCTCTGATATGTAGTCGTGAGACAAAAGGAATCCTGGCATGTTCAGAAGAGCATGCCGGTAATGTCATTTGGTTCGGAAGATTTTGCCTATCGGCAAGGGTGATTGAAAAACGACCGGAATATAGAGGTTTTTTTGGAACCGGGGTAATGAGATCGATTTCTTTTTTCCTTTTGTCGAAATGGCATTGGCTTACAGGCAAGGAATATTTCTATTGCCTTCTTTTTTCTTTGCCATTAGGGGAGTGCGTGTTATCGGATTGTCAATTCTGTTTTTGCCAAAAAAAGGATTATCGACAGTGAATGCCTTTGATGAAATCGGTTAGGATTTGTAATCTTGTCCGGATATCGAGCGCGATGAGAAATGAGACAGTTTTACATCAGGTATTGATGGTTGATGTGATTTTCTTTTTGTTGTTGAATAACTAACGTTCCCTATTTTGTACCATGTCTCCTAAGATTGAGCAGTTTGAAAAGTACAGCGATGCTTATGACAGCTGGTTTGAGAATAACCCTGATTTCTATGAAGCAGAGCTTGAAACAGTACGCCAGATGCTTCCTGAAAATGCAACCGAGGGGGTTGAGATTGGGGTGGGTTCAGGAAAGTTTGCAGAACCTCTTGGAATAAGAGTCGGTGTCGAGCCGTCGGATAAGATGGCTTCAAAGGCCATAGATCGAGGTATTGAAGTCTGCCGGGGAGTGGCGGAGGCATTGCCTTTTTCCGGTAGCAGGTTTGATTTTGTTCTGATGGTAACGACGATCTGTTTTGTCGATGATGTTCTCAAATCTTTCAAGGAGGCATTTAGGGTTCTGAAGCCATCGGGTTTCATTATCGTTGGTTTTGTGGATAAACAAAGCAAGCTTGGCAAAGAGTATGCCCGAAAAAAAAACGAGAGCAAATTTTATAGCAACGCCGAGTTTTTCTCTGTTCAGGAGGTTGTGGATTATCTTGAAACAGCGGGTTTTAGAACCGTAAAGATCAGACAAACTCTTATTCCCGGAGAATTGCCAGGGGTAATTCAGAATGGATTTGGCTCAGGTGCGTTTGTTGTGATCAAGGGTCGGAAAATCAAAAAAATCCCTTGAACAGGTTGTTGTTTGCTGGTTGCGTTGTTTCTTGTTTCAGAAAAGTTCTCTTCAATCTTCCTGTTTTCCTGATTTCAGCCCGTCCGCTATCTCTTTACTGTAGGCGGCTCTTGCTTTTGCAGCGGCAACTTTTCCTCTCTGTCTGAATTGTTCTACCAGCCGGTCTTCGAGCATGTCGAAGCCTCTTTCGAGGGTGTCCCAGTTCAGGGTAGTTACGTTATCGACAGCTCCGACATCCATGATGCGAGGTGTGTACAAAACAGGTATCTCTGCAGCATCAGGGGACTCAACTTTTACAGTTTCCGGGTTCGTGCTACTTTTCGGTTCATTCGAATCGTTTTGATGTACTTCCTGTTCCATCTGTTCAAAATCTTCCGGTTTAAGTTCATAGTCAATCATGGCACTTGTTTTTGGGTTGTGAAAGATGCTTTTCTTTCAGCTTGTGAAGCTTACGTTCAAGAGCATTTGTTGCACGGTTCAGACTGCGATCGTCGTTCATATAATCACCAATGAACCACAATCTGAAAAGATCGAATTGCGTGTACCTCGCTTTTGTCTGAATGCCTACCGCATTTTTCCAGCGACGGAACGTCGTATCCGATATGTACTTGTTCAAGAGATCTTCTAAAACCAGCATTATCTGCTTTTTTGTGTACTCTTTTTTTTCTGTGGAAACAGCGATGGATCTCTTTTTTTGAACATATGTCCCGTTCTTTTGCATACTGGTTTCCAGGGTGTGTCAGGTTGGGCAGGGGTGGTGTTTACCGTTTGTTCTTTTATTGCAGTATTCATTGTAAGTGACTATATCTATGTTACTTATTTCCCCGGCCATATGAACTGTTCCGACGGTTACAACCTCCAAAAAAGTACAACTATTGATCAGGTGCCGGGATCGTTTTTTCAAGATCGTTACACAATATTCTGCAGGCGAGAATAGGAGCTGTTGCTCTGCTTTTTTGGTACCTGAAAGCCATTGCAGAGTAAACATAGAGTAAATTGTCGCATATGTGTTTTTTGCCAATGTTCGATTGCAGCTTGCTATGAAAAAGGTCGTTGACTATCGTGGGGTGCTATTGTTTCTGCTTCTTTCATTTTCGGGAGCCTGGCTGGTGAGCTTACCGTTGTGGATTAGTCAGAAAGGACTCCTGCATCCTTTTACCGGCCTTGTTTTGCTCGTCATGATGGCCGTTCCCGCTCTTGCTGTGCTTGTCGTTTACATGTTGAATGGTGGAACGGAAAAAACAAGACTCCTGGGTCTCGGGCTCGGTTCGAAAGGCTGGTGGCGCTACTGGGTTTTCGGTTGGTTCATTGTGCCTTTGTTTGCAATTTTCGCTCCGTTCATGAGTTCTGCTTTTGGATTGTATACGTTGGATGTTCAGGATTTTTCAGGCTTTAAGGAGCTTTTGGCTTCTGGAAAGGGAGGGGTTGATCCCGATACGGTTCCTGTCAGGCTTCTGGTTTTTGGGCAGCTTTTCAGCATTTTTCTCTCTCCCGTGCTCAATGCTGTTTTTGTTTTTGGAGAGGAGATAGGGTGGAGAGGCTATCTTTTGCCGAGGCTTTTGCCACTGGGGCAATGGCCGGCTTTATTGATCAGTGGGATCGTGTGGGGGCTTTGGCATTCCCCCGTGGTGTTGTTGGGATACAACTATCCTCAGCATCCGGTTTACGGGGTCTTCTTTATGATGATATTATGCGTTATTTTTGGCGTCCTTTTTGGGTGGACCCGGCTTGCAACAGGGAGCATATGGCCAGCGGTCATCGCTCATGGTGCCTTGAATGGCTCTGCCGGAGTCATGTATCTTTTTTCAAAAGCCGGGACAACCTTCGATACTGCTCATGCTGGCATAACAGGCTGGACCGGCTGGATATTGCCGGTTCTATGGATTCTGATTCTTCTGGTAACACGGCGCTTGCCGGTTTCCGATCCTCCTGATGAAAGGCTTTTAAGTTTCTATTCGCTACAGGGGCCGTTGTAGACAGGTTCCCAGTTTTTAAAGACGGGCTCGATATTTTTTTCCTGGAGCGCAAAACAGAACTCCTCCACATTACGGTCGTCATGCACTTCAAACTGACCTTTTTCGTCGTTGTTTTGTTCGATGTATCCGCCAACTGTAGTCCTGCTCGCAATACTCATGCGGGTGATGGCAAGCCCGGCCATACCATCACGAAACCGAGGGCTCTCACGGGTTGAAAGTGCCAGTTCGACATCGGGCAGACCGATGCGGAAAGCGAAAATCATTCTTGCAAGAAAGCTGTCGGTTACCGGAAATGGTGGCTGATAGCCGCCGGTTTGTGGACGCATACGTGGGAATGAAACTGATAGGCCAGCTTTCCAGTAGGTTTTGCAAAGATGGCGAACGTGGCGTAACAGTTTCAATGCTTCTTTTTCAGGTTGATAAAGACCGAGCAGTGCTCCGACTCCGACAGTTTTTATGCCTGCCTGAAGTGCGCGTTCTGGCGTTTCCAGGCGGTCGAGAAAGTTTTTCTTCGGACCCCAGCGGTGAAGCATATTGTACTGATCGGGGTCATAGGTTTCTTGGTAGATAGTGATACCGGTACAGCCGGAGTCTGCAAGTGCACGGTATTCATTGATGTCCATTGGAAACGCTTCTACCGAGATTTTTGGCATCAAGGTGGCTGCGATGTCGACGCAACGCCTCAGGTAATCAAAGCTTGCATCACTGGTTCGTTCGCCGGTAAGAAGCAGGACGTCGTTGATGCCCATGGTTTTCATACACTCCAGCTCACGTTCAACTTCCTGGAAATCAAGGCGTCTGCGCAGTGTTTTTCGGTCTGAAGCATAGCCACAGTAAACACAGCCGCTTGAGCAATAGTTCGAAAGGTAAAGCGGCGCATAAAGTGACATGGTACGCCCGAAACGACGAAGGGTTATCGCCTTTGCCTCGGCAGCAAGGGATTCAAGTGAAACAGGGGAATCCGGAGCGAGCAGGGGTGCTATGTCAGCAGACCCTTTTTCATCAGTTAGCCAATTTGGGAGTCCGTTCATGATGTTTTTCCAAGAAAAGAGGTTAACGGACTTGTCGCAACTGCAGACCCTGACTTTGGCATGATCCCTGCATCCCTTGCTTTTAACCCGGCTTTGACAGCATCGTTGAAGGCGGATGCCATTTCAGCAGGATTTTCCGCTGCAGCTATTGCACTGTTGACCAGTACAGCTTCACATCCCATTTCCATTGCAGCGCAGGCTTCGGATGGGGAGCGCAACCCGGCATCGACAATGACCGGTATGCTGCTTTCACGGATGATAAGCTTTATCATTTCAGCTGTTGCAAGACCATGTCCGCTGCCGATTGCCGAGCCAAGCGGCATAACCGATGCGCATCCGGCATCTTCAAGCCTTTTTGCCAGTACAGGATCCGCAGGAATGTAAGGCATAACCAGAAAACCTTCCGAAGCAAGAATACGGGAGGCTTCGTACGTTTCTATAGGATCAGGCATCAGGTGTTGCGGATTGGGATGGATCTCGACTTTGATGAACGGGCTGCCGGAAAGTTCCCGGGAAATATGCGCCGCTCTGACAGCTTCTTGCGCGTTCGATGCACCTGACGTGTTCGGCATGAGCGTCAGGCCTTCAATGGTTGAAAGCGCAGCAAAAAGATCGTGTTCAACCTGTTCGCGATTGAACCGGCGAAGGGCTACAGTGACCAGTTCCGTTCCCGCCGCACGAATCGCATCGAGCATTGACTGGACATTGCCGAATTTTCCTGTGCCAAGAATAAGGCGGGAAGAAAAAGTATGGGTGCCTATCTGTAATTCATTCATAACTTATTTGTTCAACAAATCGGCTGGTCAACCTCCTTCTACAAAAGCAAGTACTTCAACCTGATCATTTTCTTGCAGTATCTGGCTACTGCGTTTCTCCGGATATACGATGTTTTCGTTGACAACAACAGCTACGCGCTGCGTTTCGGCACCGATGATGCCTAATAGATCGTCGACGCTGGAGCCGGTCTGGACGTTACGTTGTTCGCCGTTCAAGGTAATTGTTATCATCTCAAAAAACTACAATTCATTTTCATACTCTTTATCAGAGAACAATAAGTTTACGGATTTCTTTCCGGCTTGCAAATTCTCTTTTTTACATGACAGCATGAACAGCCTTGCGCGCCTCTTGAAGGGGCTAACAGACGCTTGAACCGGTAGTTTGGTTAATACCTGTGAAGCGGGGCCCGTAGATGGGCGCTGAGGAATGAAGAATACTGCACGGCTAACAAAAAAACATGTTACCCGCCTTTTCAGTTCCGGGAGGTTCCGGGTTTCGATTTTTTTTGATGGTCAGCCTA
The DNA here is from genome assembly GCF_003182595.1 of Prosthecochloris marina. NCBI lineage: Bacteria > Pseudomonadati > Chlorobiota > Chlorobiia > Chlorobiales > Chlorobiaceae > Prosthecochloris > Prosthecochloris marina. The sequence goes on along the minus strand of NZ_PDNZ01000001.1, from coordinate 374,987 downwards.
TTTCCTTGCCGGCCATAACCAAGGTGGGGGGCATACCGAGATGCCTGCCGGCAAGCAGTACGTTCCAGTACAGCCATTCAAAGCCGAGTTTTCCATACCAATTCGCCTTGGTTTCCCTGAGGAGAGAAAAGGGGCCCATATGAGGAAGTGGGAATTTGCCAGGTAAGGGCTCTATCTTGTAGTTGAAGTCAATGAGTGAAGACGTTCCTTTTTCGTAGACAATAAAACAGGTTGAATGGCCATCGTAGATTTCTTCGGGTTTTATCCCGTGAATTTCCGCCATGATGTTGAAAACAACAACATCCGCCTCATAATGAGCGACCGATCCTGCTTTTGAGGTTGGGACATTCGTTGCATCACCGATCACATATACTCGTTCGCGTTTGAGTGCCTGAAGGGTGTTGAGGTGAGTCGGGACGAATCCTATTCCATCATCCAGTCCTGAATTGCTTATGACCTCGTCGCCGGTGGTTGTTGGAATGATGACAAGCGTGTCATAGGAGATCCGGTCACCCTGTACGGATTCAATGTATTTTTCTTTTCCATTGACCTCGTTCAGCTCAAACATTGGAGTTATCTTGATGTTTTTCTCCTTGGCTGATTCCCCAAAAACAGCCGAAGCTTTGGGTTTGGTAAAAGCTCCGGTCAACGGGGTGACGAGTTCAATCTCAACTTTCTTTCTGATCCCTTTTTTTCTGAAGTACCAGTCTGCCATGAAAACGAATTCGATCGGAGCTACGGGGCATTTGAACGGAACTTCCGCTATATCGAGCACCAGTTTCCCGCCGTCAAATTCCTTGAGCTTCTGCCGCAGAAGATCGGCTCCCTCGATCGAGTAAAAGGTGAATGCGTTTTTTCCCCACGCCTCCATCAGGCCGTCGTTTTCTTCCGGTGCAATCTTGCAACCGGTACAGATTACCAGAAAGTCATAGGGAAAGCTATGGTTTTTAGTTTTTACCGTTCTTTTATCGGTATCGACATGGGTAATCTCGTCTATGACGAAATTAATGCCGGGGAGAATGTACCTTTTTCTTGAACGTGTCAGCGTGCCGGTTTTTTGAAGATCAAACGGAACAAAAAGCATTCCCGGCTGATAGACATGATTGTCGTCACGGTCAATAACGGTAATTTCCCATTCTTCGGGCAAGTGCCTTCTAAGGTTGTTGGAGATAATCGTTCCGCCGGTTCCGGCGCCAAGGACAACTATCTTTTTCGACATGATCTACAGACTCCTTTTCTTGATCATTTTTGAGGAAGATGAGTGATGATCTTTTGGAAAAAGAATGTAACGATCGTTAAATATAGGTAACAGCTTTTCGAAATGCAAACACTTATAATTCCTGTCATTAGATGTTGAGGATCATGACTAACGGCTGGTGTTTGGCTGGGTGTCGTCATGAATATCATGAAAAAACATCAGTTTCTGAATCGGTTTCAGGGCATGGACAGACAGCGGATTACAAGTATGGTCTTGTCGGCCGAAAATATGGTGCGGTGAAGTAAGGGCAAGCCCTATCGTTGTCACAATGGTTTATTGATTGAAGATATCTTTCAAGGAGTAATAGTGATAGGTTTTATCGTCTGACATAACCACAATGATACCTGAAGGGTAGTCGGCTGTTACGAGATCGGCGGCAGCGTCTATCCCGTCGGTTTCCTTTGCCTGTGTTTTGACAACAGCGAGGAGTTCGTGCTCATGCGGTTTGTTTATGCTCTTGCCGTTTCTCGGGTAAAGCCTCAGTTTTCCTGCAGCCTGATCCGAAACGACGATGTAGCCGTTTGCCTCATCGGTTTTCCAGATAGTTATCCCTTCGTGATCTTCCTTGAAACCACTGGTCGCAAACAAGGCAAGCTCGTTGTTTGCATCACGGGCTTCCGGGTCGGCATGATATTTTCTCACCCCGACGCCTTCATCGGAATAATAAAGGTAACCCAGTTCATGATCGACGGCAACCGCTTCGATTTCCTGATGGCCGCTCCATGTTCCGAATTCCCTTACTTTTCGACCGGTAATACATCCGCCGGCACTCTCTTCGAGAAGGTACTGCCAGAGATATGTTCCGTCGGTCGGTCCTTCTTTGCGGCTGACTACGGCATACATTTTTCCGTCCGAAGGTCTTTTGTAGAGTGCGATGCCCATCGGAGCGTTTTGTTCTTCCCCTTCGAAAACAGGGATGCCTCCGTTATCTATTGGGGTCATGTCGGGTAAAAGGAATATCCGTATCCGGTTCTCGAGACGTTCAGTGACAACAGCGATATCGATACTGTTTCCGTTCAGAGAGAAGCCGTAGCCGACATCGACATTGTTCGGTCTCGCAAGCCCTGTGATGTTTTTTTCTTGAATCATCTTGCCTGTAAGATCAAACACACACAAGGCACCGTCTTTGTTCTTGTCAGTCGCGAGCACAAGGCTTTCTACGGGGTTTTTCCTGTTGACCCATATAGCGGGGTCTTCACTGTCATGGCGAACAGGATCGGTAACGGCCAAAGGTTCGATCATTTGTTCGGAGTTGCTTTGGCAGGAGACGAGCATGCCGCCAAATACCGTCAGTAGTGTAAGGACAAATGCCATTCTCTTCATCATCGCTGTTTCCTCTCTCGTCGGTTAATGAAAGAAAAGGGCTGAGCCTTGTCAGAAAGTTCAGCCCTTTTCGGGAAAAAACACTTTTGCTTAGAAATCAGCCTTGAGGCCAACCAGGAATCTTCTGTCATACCATTCTTCCTGGGCCACATACTGCTTTTCACCCTGGTAGAAGCGCAGCGGCTGATTTGTCAGGTTACTGACCTCGAAGTAGAGCTGTACGATGTCGCTCACTCGATAGCCGCCATTGAGATCGAGGGTGAAAGAGCTGTCATAGTATCGGTCTTCCCATTTGTTTTCACCGATCGATCCTTCTTCCGCGTCAATGAAGTCGCTATGATAGTTTCCCGAGAGGCGGATATTGAACGGACCGTTCTCATAAGCGATCGATGCGTTTGCTGTGTGTTCAGGGCTGCCCGGTAAGGGCAGATCATCGTTTTCACGTCCCTCGATGTCGAAGTTGTCTATTTCGGAGTGGGTGTAGGTGTAGTTCAGATACAGTCCGAGACCGGGGATGAAAGGTAGCTGGAACTGTGCAGCGGTTTCTATGCCCATGATTGTGCCGTCTCCGGCATTGACGGGCTGGAACTGCTCGAACGTATCTCCCGAATAATCGATATCTTCTTTTTTGGTGAGGATAAAATCGCTGATCGACTTGTAAAATACGCCGGCGGAAAGAATACCGACATCGCTCAGATAATGCTCGATCATCAGGTCGATGTTTTTCGAAAGAGTCGGTTCAAGGGCTGGATTACCTATTTTTATTTCCTCATCTTCTGCAACGATTTCCTGATACGGAGCAAGGTCAAAGTAGTTTGGCCTTGCGAGACTGTGCGTATAGGCGAGCTTGATGTTAGTCAGTTCATTGATTTTATAACGCAGGTGGACATAGGGCAAAACGTCGGTGTAATCAGACGGGTTGCCTTCTACAGCGGCAAGCGAGTCTTCCTCGGCAAAGTACTTGAAGGCGTTGTATTCATTGTGGGTATGCTCGAGCCTTGCGCCTCCAAGCAGCGTTGTTTTGTCGCTGATGTTCCAGGTCGCCATCGCATAGACTGCTTTGATCTGTTCCTTCGCATCGAAGTTTCCGGCAAGCTCTTCCTTTACGAGTTTCTTGTTGAAATCGCCGTTTTCCAGGTCAAGATCACCGAGAAACTCATTTGAGACAAAGACGCCAGACTTGTATTTGTCACCCGGCAGAAAATGATCCTTGGTTTCATCTTCCAGGTTGGCAAAAACTTCATCGCGGAAAGCTTCCTCGTCAACCGGCTCGTATTCGTAGAAATCGTTATCGCGCTTTTTTTTCTTGTCCCGGATTTTGCCTCCGAATTTGAACTCGAGCGCGTCGGTTGCTTCATAACGGAAATTCAGTGCGAAATTCTTATCGATATCCTCGGTATACTGATGTTCTTCGGTAAGTTCTTTGAGCTGCCAGTCTTCGCTGTCGGTTATTCCGTCTGATACATCGGGATTCGGGATCGTTACAAATGGATTTTCAGGGTCGCTGATGTCGGCGGTAAACGGTTGGTTCTTGGCTCTGAAGTTGATATATCGTTCATTCGGACGATCTTCCGAAGCTTTTGAATATGCTGCCTGCCAGTCCAGATCAAGCTTGCCGAAATCATGTTCGCCGCCAAGTGTGAACGACATCATTCTCTGGTCCTCGAGGCGGGCATCTTTTTCCGTACCGCCTTTCGTCTCTCGTTCTATCGTGGCGAGATCTTCATCGAGATCTTTGTACTTGGTTCGGAAGCGGTTTTCGTAGTCTTCTCTCCAGTTATAAATACCATTGAATTTAAGGACATGGTTTTCGTTGAAGCGATAGTCGAGTGCTCCTGAAAAACTTTTGCGGATACGTTGGACGTCATATTTCCTTTCCTGGAACTCCTTGATGCCTTCCATTCCGTCGTCTCCGGCATCCCATTCCGCTTCGATGTTGTCGGAACCGAAGTCGTTATTATCGTAAGAGAGGCTGAAGAGCACTCCGAGTTTGTCGTTGGCAAAGCGGTTACCATATGTGCCTCCGAACTGGTAGCGTCCACCGCCGGTTTCATCGAGGAAGTTCGAACCTCCTCCTGCTGAAAGAGAGATTCTTTCTTCAGTAGGGACCTTGGTGACAAGATTGATCGAACCGCCGATTGCATCGGCATCCATATCAGGTGTCAATGCTTTGGTGACCTCGATGGTCTGGATCATGTCGGCCGGGATGAGATCGAGCTGAATCGTTCTGTTCTCAGCTTCTGCTGAAGGAATCCGTTCGCCGTTGACCGTTACGGAGTTGAAGCGGGGTTCAGTTCCGCGAATATGGCCGAAACGTGCTTCACCCTGGTCGTTGAAAACGCTTATACCCGGAATTCTTTTCAGGGCATCACCCACATTAGAGTCCGGAAATTTACCGATCTGATCGGAAGCAACGACATTGGTGACGTTGATGTTGTTTTTCTGCTGGTTCAACGCCTTTGCCTGGCCCTTAAGAATTTCACCAACAACGGTTATCTCCTCACTGATCACTACGCCGGGGTTCAGTCGTATATTCTTTGTTACGGCTTTGCCGGGAGTGAGGGTTATCGGATATTCTCCTTTTACGTAACCTATATAGGAGGCTTTAACAATAGCAGAAGTGCCTGAAACATTGTCCAGGCGGTAACGGCCGTCCTGACCGGTGACAGCTCCTTTTGATGTGCCTCTGATGGAGATGTTCACTCCCGGAAGAGGGAGGCCGTCAACGTCGTCAACGACAAGGCCGGTTACTGTCGTGCCGGAAGCCGATCCTGGCGTTTTAGCATGCGAAATGTCGGGGCCTATGAATCCATAGCATGTTACTGCAACCACGCAGGTGAAAAAAAAAGTAAATAAATCTTTCATTATGCTGCTTTTTTGAATTGGAGAACCCTGAGGAGAGGAGAGGATTTCTTGACGCAAATAGAATATCTCTTTTGGGTATTCCAGCAAATATTCCCTTGTAACAATTGTATGAAGGGATGGTTGAGCAATTGTTAAATTTGATCGCCTTCTTGTTCAGGATTTGATAGGTCTTTCTTTTTTATGCTGTTGTGTTCAATTTTTAAAGTTTCGTGAAGAATTGTTTTTTTTGAGAATAGTACTTATCATATTCTTTAAGATTACTTTATTATTGCGCATACGACACCCCCAAATACCCGATATAGATACTTGTCTTAAGCTCCTAATCAGTTATATAGGTGTATTAATGTGTGGTAGGTACACTTCGCAAGTGAAAAAAGTGATGTAAAAGTTGATGTTGTGTGTTGACCTGGTTTATTCCCAGGCTTATTTGAATCACTTATATCCACGGGCACACTATTATGCCAAATCACAGACAAAACTATCTGATGGGGTTGTTTTTAGTTGCTCTGGCGGCAACTCTTTTTGGCGTTGCGGGCGCAGTAGCTAAGATCCTGTTTATCTCAAAGCTATCTCCTGTTCAACTGACAGCCATTCGTGCTTTTGTGGCAGCACTCGTGATGTTTTCACTGATAGTTGTAGTGGATCGAAAATCCTTGGTGGTTACAAAAAAGCAGTTCTTTTTTCTTTTTTTACTGGCTATTGTCTGGGCTTGTGTCACCGTTACCTTTTATTTGTCAGTTTCTAAAATAGACGTGGCAGTTGCGCTGACGCTGGAATATACTGCTCCGATATTTGTCATTGTTTTCGGATTATTCGCAGGAACCCATAGATTTTCTTTCCACGTCATCTGGATTATCATCATCAGTGTGGTGGGATGTATTTTGCTAACCGAGGCGTATGACAGCATTTCACTGCATACCGACCTGCTCGGCATTATCTATGGGCTTCTGAGCGGTATTGCTTTTGCTATTTACACCTTGCTGGGTAACAAGGGGCATATTCTTGGTATACGCAGTGTAACAATGACCGTTTATGCTCTGGGCATTTCCGCAGGACTCTGGTTGTTTGCCATACCTTGGCTCGAACTTTCTTCAATCTCCTTAGATGGTCCCACGATTGGATATATCCTGTTTATTGCCATTGGAGCTACCGTAATACCTTTTTGGATTTACATGGCCGGGTTAAAGCATATAGATGCATTTCCGGCTACAATCGTTGGGATGCTTGACCCTATTTCTGCCGGCTTGGCTGCTTATCTGCTGTTAGGCGAAGTGCTTTCGGGATGGCAAATGGCAGGTATGCTTTTGGTGTTTTATGTCATTGCATCCGTCAAGTTTTACGAAAGCAAATTTCTGACTCCAGCTTAGTTGAGCTGAGCCACTATCCAGTCAGTGTTGGATAGCTGTAGTCGGATAACTAAGGGCCAACGGTGTCGGTCAGAAGACATACCTCAGTACTTTTTTGGAGACCCTGTGAGATTTTCTGTTTTTTCTTTCCGGATTAGTGGGGCCGGATCTGATTGTTCCCTTCATTTGACATGAAGGGGTTATATCGAGGTTAATCCACATACCAAAGGGAGGAGACATCATGAAAAAGCCCATTATGCTCAAAGGTCTCGAGTTTAATTTTGATTTAGAAATTGCTGAAAAAGCACGTAAAGAAAGTCGTCTGCTGCTTCTTGATATTGATTTTTCGGAGCTCTGCGATCTTAACTGCCGGTATTGTGATCGCTATGATGACAGACAGATCGACGGCAAAACCAAGTTGTCTTATGAGGAATATATTGAGTTGTTTCAGCAGGCTCATAGCTTAGGTTGTAAAACTGTGGAAATTCCGGGTGTTGGTGAACCCATGCTCGATCCGAACTTCTGGAAATATCTTGAAGCCATTCATTCTCTTGGCATGACAACGGTCATTTATACGTCGGCATATGGGCGTAAAGGAGCGCTCATAACTGAAGATTCAGCACGTTATATGAAGGAGTTGGGGGTATCGGTGATCCTGAAATGCGAAAGCATGATCCACAGCGTGCAGGATTCCCTGGTTGGTTGTAAAGGGTATAGCGAAGTTATGGAGCGAGTCTTGTTTGTCCTGATAAAGGTTGGGTTTAATGTTCCGGATGTTACGCATCTTGGTATCCATACGGTGATAACCAATGAAAACAAGAATGATGTTATCGATATTTTCCGTTTCTGTCGGAGGAATAACATATTTCCTTACGTTGTTTCTTCTATCCCTGATGGGAATGCCTTGCGTATGGGGACTGTAATCATGAGAGACGAAGCAGAAAAGATGTTGAATGAAATCAAAAGAATAGATCTGCGTGAAAACAACGTGGCCTATGAATCAGTTCTTCCTGTAGCGGGAGGCTTTTATTGCCGTCAAATCGATATTGGAATGTTTGTCAACCTGTATGGTGACATTTATGAGTGTAATGGCGGCGGCAGATATTTCGGAAACATTCGGGATTTCGGAGAGCTGTCTTCAGCTTGGCACAGCGAGCCTCTAAAATCTCTTCGAGAAAAGCCGCAAAATGGCTATTGCCCCGTAAGAGAAAAGCATTGGCGTAGTTGTGCTGTTTAATCTGTTTTGGGAAAACTAATCATGGGGCTCAAAGATCTATCATCGCTGGTTACTCCCAATAATATTCTGGCAACAGGAGGGGTACGTTTAGTTCCTGATGACAGCGTTACTTTTATCGCCGAGATAGTTCGCCCATGGGGTACAGTATCGGATGCTGAAGTCGGGCTGCTCGGGGTACCTTTTGATGGATGCGTGAGCTATCGACCGGGAACCCGTTTCGGTCCGGACAGCATTCGCCAGGCTTTAAAGTTAGGAACTACCTACAGTGTTGCATTGGATCAGGATTTTTCAGGACTTCATCTTGTTGATTGTGGGGATGTTATTGCCTCTAATGTTATAAAGGATATGCATGATAGAGTAGAATCAGTCATGAGCATATTGTTCGAGAACCGGATTTTTCCTTTGACAATCGGGGGTGACCATTCGATTTCATATCCTTGTATTCGTGCTTTGAGTAGAAAAAACAGGGGAACGCGTGTTGGTGTAATAGATTTTGATGCACATTTTGATTCTCGTAAAGCTTTGCCGGGTAGAGAGCATTCCGGCATGTGGGTGGAACAAATACAATCTATGGATGGTTTGCCTGTTGCTGCCGCTAATATAGTCCAGATAGGCATTGGTGATTTTGCGTACTCCCGTGAGTATCGGAACAGTATATTGAACCACGGGGGGAGCTTTTATACACCGCAAGACATTAGAAATAAAGGGCTTGAAACTGTTGTTGATAAAGCTGTTGAACAAGCAACACGAGGTGTTGAAGCTCTCTATGTCACTGTCGATATTGACTGTATCCAGCAGGCTTATGCTCCTGGAACAAGTGTTCCTAATCCGGTTGGTCTTAGTCCATGGGACCTATTGGCCGCTTTGGATCGAATTTCTGTCCATCCTCTCTTTTCGGGTTTTGATCTTGTAGAAGTAGCACCTCCACTGGACATCGATGGCATGACATCGCGTTTGGGAGCGGAAATTATCAGGCGGGTTTTGTGTGGTTTGTCTTTACGTTTCCGCTGACTGGCAAACTTTTTGTTACAGATAGCTTTCTTTTGCCGAATTGTTTGCTTCTTATACATGCATATATTGACAACTCACGATGAGAAATGACAATGAGGCACAGAAAAAGCGCTTTACAGGTGTGTCTGCTCTTTCCATGCATTTTTGCAGTCATAAATTGCGGTAACCCAAAGCAGTCGGGAGGCACAGCCGGGCATTTGTCTGAACCGGTTCTGAAAAATCAATATACCCTTGCTGGGACAAAGAACCTATATTCCGGTTATCGACCAATAGATTCAAAAGGGTATATCCATGTAGTTGTTGAAATCCCTGCAGGTACCAGTCAGAAATGGGAGGTAAACAAAAACAGCGGCAATCTGGAGTTGGAACTCAAGGACAAGAAACCGCGTATTGTGAATTATCTCGGCTATCCGGGCAATTATGGAATGGTTCCGCGCACGCTGCTCCCCGAGGAAAAAGGAGGGGACGGTGATCCTTTGGATGTTATCGTTCTCGGGCCTGCAGTGCCCAGAGGTACGGTTTTGCAAGCGCGGCTTATCGGTATGCTGAAAATGCTCGATGGAGGAGAACAGGATGATAAACTGATTGCGGTGATGCTTGATTCTCATTTTGCCGATATCGGGTCGCTGGAGGAATTGGAGGATCGTTATGTGGGGGCTCTTCGTATTCTTGATCTCTGGTTCTCCAATTACAAAGGTTACGGAGTCATGGAATCAGGTGGTATGGCTGATGAGAAAGAAGCGAGAAGAGTATTGGAGAAGGCAATTGACGCTTATTCGGAACAGGAGGTATTGGCTGAAAAGTGATATATTCTGTAGCTGTTCAATTCGGGTACAACAAGACAAAAAAAATATGAAAAACGAAGAACCGCAAATCAAGGAATTGGCCGAAAGGGATGTGGCGTGTGTATCCTTTACCGGTAACTATGTTGGCAATGCTCAGGTTTTTGCGAACCTGTTCAACAAGCTTGGTGAATGGGCTGCGCCGAGAGGATTGATGGGGCCTGAAACGGTTTTTTTATCAGCATACCAGGATGATCCTGAAACAACACCGCCTGATGAACTGACGCTTGAATGCTGTATGAGCATTCCCGCAGGTACCGAGGTTGACGGTGATATTCGAAAAAAAGTCCTTCCCGGAGGACGTTACGTTGTCATGCATGCGGAACTGGAAGGCCCGGAAGAGTATGGTAAAGCATGGGAGATGCTGGCAGAGTGGATACAAAGGAGCGGTCAGGAGATGGTGGATATGTCAAGACCGAGTTACGAGGTCTATCTGAACAACCCTGAAGAGCATCCTGCAAAACATCACATTATTGAAATCTGCATGAGCGTTAAAAAGCGCTGATAAAAAAGGGTCTATGGTGAAAAAGCGTGACTGAGTACACGGTGCGAGACCCGATAGGCAGAGCCTGCTTGAGTGACCATTGCAATCTATGATACACCTCGACGAGTTATCTTTTCAACGGGGATTGCCCGAGATACATCGTGAATGTGCAGCTTCCCTTTACGATGAAGCTTTTGGGCGAAAGTTCAGGGTTGCTGTCCGCTCCGAAAAACTACGTCGGTTTCTCCTGACGCGTTGTTTTCAGCGTGACTATGCTTTTGTTGCCATTGCTGGTGACAAGCTTGTGGGAATTGCAGGTTTTCACACCACAATAGGTTCATTTACCGGGGGGATAACGTACAAGGAGCTGGTTTCTTTACTGGGGATTGTCGCGGGCAGTTGGGCTGCCGTGATCTTCGGTTTCTACGATAGAACGCCTGAAAAAGGAGTGCTGTTGATGGATGGGATCGCTGTCCATCGTGATTATCGGGGTGGAGGGATTGGCGGGAAGTTGCTGGAAGAATTGGTTGCTTATGCGGAAAAAAACAGGTATGAAAAGGTTCGTCTTGATGTGATAGACACCAACCCCAAAGCCAAGAAATTGTATGAACGTGTCGGTTTCAGGTCCCTCGGAACTCAACGATATCCTTATTTACAATGGCTTTTGGGGTTCGGTGGCTCTACGACAATGGAGCTGGATGTTCAAACCCAAAACAAAAAGGCCGCTTCCTGATTTCGGAAGGCGGCCCTTTTGTTTATTATCGCTTTACGTTCCTGTAAACCTTTATTTCACGAGGCCCGAGAAGCCCATGAAGGCGAGGGAAAGGATCGCTGCTGAAATGAATCCTATCGGGACGTTTTTGAAGGGTTTCGGTACGTCGGCTTCTTCGAGTTTTTCCCTGATACCTGCAAACAGGAGAATGGCGAGGATAAAGCCCATTGCCGAGAAAAAGGCGAATACCACGGAGGTGACGAACGAATAATCTTCTTGTATGGCAATCAAGGCAACTCCGAGGATAGCACAGTTTGTGGTAATGAGCGGCAGGAAAATCCCAAGCGAGTTGTAGAGTGACTTGCTCACTTTCTTCAAAACGATTTCAACAAGCTGAACAAGAGAGGCGATCACGAGGATAAACATGATCGTCTGCATGAACTCTATTTTGAAGGGTACCAGTATCCCGTAATGCAGTACGTACCCGATGGCAGTGGCGATAGTCATTACGAAGGTTACGGCAAAGCCCATGCCGAGGGCGGTATCCAGTTTCCTCGATACGCCGAGGTAAGGGCAGATGCCGAGAAAACGGGCAAAAACAACGTTATTGACGAATATAGCACTGACGATAACAAGCAGAAGTCCCGATATTTCATTCATTTCTTATCTCCCATTTTCTTTTCGAGTGAATTGAGTCCGGCTATGATCAGCCCAAGCCCGGCAAACGCACCGGGAGGCAGTGCGAAGACAAGTATGGTACTTGCATCTTCGCCGACAAGCGGGATGTTGAATATCGTTCCGGAACCGAGGACTTCACGGAATATCGATAGCAGGAGGAGGGCAAAAGTAAAGCCGAGTCCCATCCCGATAGCATCGATAATCGAGTACCAGAGACCGTTTCGGCTGGCAAACGCTTCAGCTCTGCCAAGAATCATACAGTTTACCACGATCAGCGGGATAAAGATGCCGAGCGACTGGTTCAGCTCGGGAGAGAACGCCTGAATCAGCAGATCGACAATGGTCACAAACGTCGCGATAACCAGAATAAACGATGGTATTCTGACAGTGTTGGGGATCGCTTTGGATGCCAGGGCTATGACAACATTCGATCCGAGAAGGACAAAGGTTGTCGCCAGTCCCATACCGAGCCCGTTGATAGCCGATGTTGTGACGGCAAGCACTGGGCAGAGCCCGAGGAGCATCTTTGTTACAGGGTTTTCCCTGACAAATCCTCTGGTGAAAATATTTAACGCTTCGTTCATTCTGCTGAAGATTTAGGGTATTGCTCGTTAATGAATTCAAGGCCTTTGACGACGGCATCGGCAACGGCTTCTGAGGAGATCGTGGCGGCAGTGAGTTCATCGATGTCTCCACCGTCCTTTTTAACTGTCCAGTTGGTATTTTCAAGTGTGCGCCCCTTGAACTGCTCTTTGAATTTGGGTTTGTCGATTTTATCACCGAGACCCGGAGTTTCGCGGTGATAAAGGACTTTGTAGCCAAGGATTTTCTGCTCGGGAGAGACTCCGAGCAGGATTTCAATAAGTCCGCTGTAGCCATCCTCTGTAGAGGTCTCGACCGCAATGCCTTCAAGTGTGTTTTCCTGGTTATAGGCTTCGTAAAAGGTCGTTTGTTCGGTTGTAACCGTGTTCAGGCTGTCAAAGGTAAACGGAAAAATCTGTTCGATCGCTTTTCGTTTCATCTGCTCTTTGGCAACTGCTATAGGTTCACGTGTGAGGTCTTCCACGACAGCAAGCAGGGTGGCGCTCAGTATGCCGACAATAGTAAGGATAATTATTGGTCTCATTTTGTTTCCGGCTTCTTGTTTTGTTGTGCTTTTCTGTCGTTAAGATCCCAGCGGTCGATAAGCGGGACGAAAGAGTTCATGATAAGAATGGCGAATGAAATTCCTTCAGGGTACCCTCCCCAGAGGCGGATTACGGCCGTCAGGAGTCCACAACCCAGTCCGAAAAGCAGTTGGCCTCGAATGGAAAGCGGAGAAGTAACCATGTCGGTTGCCATGAAAAATGCTCCCAGGATCAATCCACCCGTAACCATATGGAAAACCGGAGACGCATAGGTTGTCGGGTCGATCAGATAAAACAGACCGGTAAACAAGAAGACGGAACCGATAATGGTAAGAGGGATGTACATCGTGATGTACTTCTTGTACCATAACCATGCTGCACCTGCAAGCAGGGCGAGGGCTGACGTTTCACCAAGGCTGCCGGTCATCGTGCCATAAAAGCCATCCATGAGTGAAAGTGAACCGAGCGCGGCTTGAACTCCATCTGTTTTCAGGATGCCGAGAGGTGAGGCTCCGGTTTCCATATCCACCATCATGTCAAGAGAGAAGGGGACAGGTATAGGCCAGCTTGTCATTGCTGCCGGAAACGAAATGAGCAGGAATACCCTGGCTACAAGCGCCGGGTTGAAAACATTGTAGCCCAACCCACCGAACACATGCTTTGTGGCTACAATGGCGATAAACGAACCGACGACAACCATCCAGAGCGGCAGATTCGCCGGCACGTTCAATGCAAGAAGCAGGCCGGTAACAAGAGCGCTGCCGTCGAGGCAGGAGTTGGGTTTGTTTCTTGCTTTGTCCATAAGCCATTCGAAAGCTATGCAGCTGAGAATGGAGACTGTCGTCAGGACAAGGGCTTTCATGCCGAAAAGGTACACCGACATAACCGTTGCAGGAGCAAGGGCGAGGGCGACATTGTACATGACCGATTCGATCGAGTCTTTCGAACGAACGAATGGTGCATTTGAAACTTTAAGGTTTACTGATTCCATAGAAGTGATACTGAGCCTTTAAGCTGATTTGCGTTTTTGGCGGTTATTGACTAGTGCCTTGGCGTACTTGATCCAGTGAACAAGTTCGCGTTTCGATGGGCAGACGTAGGTACAACTGCCGCACTCCGTACAGTTTGCAAGGCCCAGGAGCTGAATTTCGTCAAATTCACGGATTTGAGCAACATTGGCGAGCAGCCATGGCGCGAGACCCTGAGGGCAGACATCGACGCATTTACTACACCTGATGCAGGTGCGCTCGCGTGCTTTTTCAATACCGGCGTTGTTGACAAAAAGAATGCCCGATGTGGTTTTTACAACCGGTACATCGAGCGTGAAAAGTGCTTTACCCATCATAGGGCCACCGGAAATAATCTGGTTTGTGCTTTCTTTCGGGTCGCCGCAGAAACGGGAGATATCTCTGAAACTCGTGCCGATGACCGTGCGGATGTTTTTTGGGTGTCCGATTTCAAGGCCGGAAACCGTTACGATACGGTCAACCAAGGGCTTGTTTTTACATACAGCTTCGTAAATGGCTACGGCCGTTCCTATATTCTGTACGAGGCATCCTTTGTCGAAAGGCAGTTCACCCTGTTCTATTGTTCTGCCGGTAATTGCGTTGATAAGCTGTTTCTCTGCACCCTGGGGGTACTTGGTTTTTAAAGAAACAACCTCGATGCCTTTTGGTGACGCAAGCTTCGAAAGGACTGCGATAGCATCCTTTTTATTGGATTCGATGCCGATGTAAGCTTTCGCCTGTCCTGAGAAGAGTGATGTGATGATTTCCAATCCTTCAATGACTGCTTCCGGTGATTCGAGCATGAGGCGGTGGTCTGCCGTCAGAAAAGGTTCGCACTCGGCACCATTGAGAATGATGGTATCGATTTGTTTGTCCGGGGGAGGAGAAAGCTTGACATTGGTCGGAAATCCGGCACCGCCCATGCCTACGATTCCGGCCTGCTTGATCTTGCCTATGATTTCTTCTTTCGAAAAATTCCGCCAGTCCGCCGGTTCGGTATCGAGTCCTTCAGCCCATTCATCTTTTCCATCAGCTGTGATGAACACTGTCATGGCGTACTGGCCGCCGGGATGAGGATGTGGCTTGATGGCTTTAACCTTGCCGCTTGTGCTTGCATGAACATTTGCGGAAATAAAACCGTCAGCTTCACCGATCAGTTGTCCTTTTTTCACTTCGCTCCCGACCTTTACCAGAGGTTTAGCCGGTTTACCGAGATGCTGGTTGAGAGATATGGCCAGTTCTGCCGGAACTGGCATCTCTTCTATGGGACTGTTTTCAGTGAACTTGTTTTCAGGAGGGTGTATACCTCCCGTTTTAAATGTCTTCATTTACGAGGCTTTTTTTTGTTTCACTTCATTGAGGTCCCGCTCAAGGACAATGCAGTTGACCTTGGTCGGGCAGACCTCGATGCATTTACCACAGGCGGTGCATTTTTCCTGAATAATCCTGGCAAGGAAATTCTCGATGACAATTGCATCGTCTTCACAAACCTTGACGCATTTCTGGCAGGCGATACAACCTGCGTCACAAGCTTTCTTTGTGGCAGCACCTTTGTCATGTGAATTGCAGGCTATAAAGTAGCGTTCCGCTTTCTTTTCCTGCATCACAAGCACACCGGTCGGGCAAGCCGAAATACAGGCAGCACAGCCAGTGCAACGGTCTTTGTCAATGACTATAAGGCCATTTTCCAGACGCATTGCGTCGAAATCGCAGAATGCGATACAGGAGCCAAGGCCGATGCAGGAATAGCGACATTGTTTCGGCCCGACGTAGGTTTGGGTTGCCGCCCAGCAGTCCTGAATTCCCAAATATTCTGCGGTTTGTTTCGCTGTATCGTTGTCGCCCTGGCAAAGTACTACGGCTGTTATCGGCTTGGGTTCAGCCATTGTGATTCCAAGTGTCGTGCCGAGCTGCGAGGCAAGATCGGCTCCGCCTACCGGACACGACATCGATGAATCCTTGGTTTCGACAAGAACCTCGGCGAACTGCCCGCAACTGGGATAACCGCAGGCTCCGCAGTTGACACCGGGAAGAATGTCATTGACGATGACGACCATGGGATCTTCTTCGACGTAGAATTTTTTGGATACATAGAAGATTATAAGACCTAGTGTGAGTGCTACTGAACCAAGGCTTGCAACTGCCGGTATGAATGCTTCACTAATCATGCGTTGTTATTTAATTCCTGTGATGTAGTAATACGTTTTATTCTTCAGCGAATATCTCAGAACGATATATGTCACTCCAAGAACCGCTGCGCCGGAAAGAAATGATTGCCAGAGTTCGAGATTCAGGGCATTTGCTATTCCAAGCGCTATCATAAAGAGTACCAGCGGGCCGATGAGCAGCAGCAATGCTGCTTTGACCTCCGCATGCTCTTTCTGATCACATTCGACCATATCGCCGGGCTTTGCCTCTATTTTGTTCTGGGCAAGAACCGTCTGGGGTTTCGCAGAGGGCTTTTGCCCCATGCTGCATGCTCCACAGTGCACATTTTCTTTTGAAGCTTCGGTACAGACGATCTCGATTTCTGCTTTTCCCTTATATGTTTTCAACACTTTAGCATACATAGAGCATAATCTTCTCCTATGTTATTATCGGCGTAATAACCTCCGTTACGTGAATATGTCCGATAGCTGGTGACAGTGAAATGTGAGATGTACTGTGCTACCCCGAACCCTCTTTATTGCCTCCGGTTCGGGGACAAAACGGCACAAAATTTAATAATATTCGCGGATATTACCAAGCTTAACGGCGTTAATTTTCTCAGAGCCCGTTACGAACAAAGATGATGTCAACGCTTTTTCTAAGCTTGTTAAGGATGCTTGCCGATGAGAAGAGTTTTTCTATTTCTTCAGCTGAAACATGTTCGAGGATGTCCTGATCCTGCAGAACGTTTTCTTTAAGCTGGATTTTCTGTTCCCAGCTTTTCATGGCGTTACGCTGCACGAGCTTATAGGCTTCTTCTCTGCTCAGTCCTTTTCCTGTAAGCGCAAGGAGTAATGTTTGCGAAAGTGTAAGTCCGTAAGATGTGTCGAAGTTCTCCTTCATCCTGTCCGGGTAGACAAGAAGATCTTTAAGGGTATCGGTAAAGGTACGGAGCATATAGCACAGGGCAATCGTCGAGTCGGGCATGATAACCCTTTCGACCGATGAGTGTGAAATGTCTCTTTCATGCCACAGGGCTACGTTTTCCAGCCCGGCAATGGAGTTCGAGCGAACTACCCTTGCAAGCCCTGTCAAACGCTCAAAAGTGATCGGGTTTCGTTTATGCGGCATGGCTGAACTGCCTTTCTGTCCCTTGCTGAAAAATTCCTCTGTTTCTCTGACCTCCGTACGTTGCAGGTGGCGGAACTCAACGGAAAACTTTTCAATTGATGAAGCTATGATCGCAAGTGTCGTAAGAAACTCTGCGTGCCGGTCGCGCTGCAGAATCTGGGTTGAGATCGGTGAGGGTTTCAGATTGAGCTTTTTGCATACAGCGGCTTCTATATCCGGTGAAAGGTGCTGGTATGTGCCTACTGCGCCTGAAATTTTGCCTACGGAAACGTTTTCAACCGCCCTTTCAAGCCTTTCCTGGTTTCGAAGCATTTCCTGGTGCCAGAGCAGAAGTTTCAACCCAAAGGTTGTCGGTTCGGCATGGATGCCATGGGTTCTGCCCATTTCCAGAGTGTATTTGAATTCAACCGCTCTTTCCCCAAGTACTTCGATGAGTGTTTTTACATCTTTGAGAAGAATCTTGCCGGCATCGCGCATCTGCATGGCAAGGCAGGTATCGCCGACATCTGAGGAGGTGAGCCCCTCATGGATGTAGCGAGACTGAGGCCCTACGTATTGATTGACGTTGGTAAGGAACGCTATGACGTCGTGTTTCGTCTCTTTTTCGATTTCAAGGATTTCATCAACGTTGAATCTTGCATTTTCTTTGATGGTGTCCAGTGCCTCCTGGGGAACAACCCCGGCTTCGACGCGTGCCTCTACAGCTGCTATTTCCAGTTTTAACCAGCGTTCGAACTTTGCCTCGTCCGTCCAGATGGCTTTCATGTCTTTCGGTGAGTAACGTGGTATCACTACGCTCTTTTTTTGGGGATCCGGTTGCCGGATCCGGATTTTCGAAAAACCTTAATATATCATTTACTTTTTACTTATGGCTGCCTGTTGTGAGTTCTGCATCTCCCGGTATGTTTTTTTTATATAGTCGAGAGCAGCCTCACGGTTGTAAGGTATTTCTCCTTCGATGACAGCGGCTTCCATTTTTTTCTTTATGATGCCGACGATTCTCCCCTCGGAAAGGCCAAGAGCTTTCATAATATCACAGCCGTCGATAGGAGGTCTCCATTTTGCAAGCAGATCTTTTTCGGCGACCTCCGTTATTTTTCTTTCCACGATGTTGAAGTTGTTCATGATTCTCTTGACCTTGCCGGGATTCTTGCTGGTTACGTCGGCTCTGCAAAGCTTCATCAGATCGTCAAGGTCTTCGCCAGCTTCGTACATCAGTCTTCTTACTGCCGAATCGGTGATTTCTCCTTTTGAAAGAGGAATTGGGCGATGGTGCAGGCGTATCATTTTCTGTACATAGGGGAGCGGTTCGAGCGGCCAGCGCATCGAGTTGAATATTTTCCGGGCGAGCTTGGTTCCTACAACTTCGTGTCCGTGAAAGGTCCAGCCGGATGATTTGCTGAAACGTTTGGTAAGAGGTTTTGCAATGTCGTGGAGCAGGGCTGCAATTCTGAGCCACGGATTGTCGCTGTTCTCGGATAGTTTGTCGACTACCTGGAAGGTATGAAGCAGCGTATCCTTATGCCCAAGACCATCGACCTGTTCTACCCCTGCCATGGCGGTAAGTTCGGGGAATATTTCGTGCAGGATGCCGGTTTTGTAAAGGATCATGAGCCCTACAGAGGGTTTAGGGCTCGCTATGATTTTCAGAAATTCTACACTTACGCGCTCTTTCGAGACAATTCTGATTCTTTCCGCCATGGAAGACATTGCCGTCATTGTCTTCCTGTCAAGCTGAAAATCGAGCTGGCTCGAGAATCTTGCCGCCCTCATCATGCGCAAAGGGTCGTCGGAAAAGGTTTTTTCAGGCTCAAGAGGAGTTTTCAAAATCTTTTTCCGAAGATCACCGTAACCGTCGAAAAGATCGATGAGGCAGTTTCGATTTTCTTGGTTCAGTGGCACTGCCATCGCATTGATAGAAAAGTCCCGCCTTGAAAGATCATCCTCAAGCGATCCGATTTCGGTTATGGGTTTTCGTGAATCGGCATTGTAGCTTTCCTTCCGGGCTCCCACTATTTCGAGCAGAATCGTCCCGCTATCATGGGTTTCCAGTTCAAGACGGACTGTCCTGAATCTTTCAAAGACAACAAAATTCCTGCCTTTCAGTTCTTGTTTGATTGTTTTCGCAAATGGCACAGGTTCGCCGATAATCATAATATCGATGTCCTGGCTTGTTTTACGCATCAAGACATCTCTGACGTAGCCGCCGACGAGATAACAGGGGGTATCTGACCGGTCTGCAATATCACCGATCCGGTAAAGAATGTCTGGAAGAGCGTTGTATGGCAGTTTTTCCTTGCAGGACATAACACTATCTGAGTTCTCGAAAAATAATCTTCCTTTTTTCAGCTATTCAACCGTTTGCGGACTTACCGGTGATTCGGGCGTTGCATCAAACGCTTCTATTTTGTATCTGAACAAACTCAGGGATATGACGGTTCCGGCTACCATCAGGATGCCGGCTACAATAAACGGCATCGACGGGAGTATGCCGTAGAGCATGCTGCCGCATACAGGCCCGAAAATTCTTGCAAGAGAATTTATGGACTGTCCATAACCCATTATTTGTCCCTGTTTTTGTGTATAGCTGTAAAGAGAGAGCATGGAAATATTGATAGGATTGGCGAGACTTGTGCCAATAGCAAAGAAAAAAAGGATTCCCAGTCCAAGGGTGAACAGTGTTGTCTGTGGTATGAACGGTATAAAAAATACCCCTATGAATGTTGTCAAGTGTCCCCAGAGGAAAAGCTTGTGTTCGCCGAAACGCTTGTTGAGCTGGTTTATCAATCCTCCTTGCACAACAACGGAAATGACCCCTACGTAGGCAAACAAGTAGCCTATCTGCTGGTCCGAAGCCAGGAAATATTCCTTCCAGAGGAGAATCGACGCAATCTGCATATTGACAATGCCGAATGTGAATATGAAGTTTGCACTCAGGAGCAAAGCTATAGGTGGGGAGCTTACCGCTTGAACCATCCCTCCAAGATAGTTCGCCGACTTTTCTCTTATGGAGAAAAGCAGGGGCTTGCCGGAAGGCTTCCTGGCGCTACCAAGGTAATCCGAAATCTTTTTTGCTTCTTTGTTGGATTCGGGGAGAAAGAAAAGTGCGAGGATGAAATCGAAACCGATAAGCGCTGCTGCGATGAAGCCTACCATTTCAATTCCGAAATTGGTCTTGATTACACCGCCGATCAATGGACCGATGATAAAACCTATCCCGAACGCAGCTCCCAGCATACCCATTGCTTTGGATCTGCTGTTACTGTCAGTAACGTCGGTTATGTAAGCTTGGGCAGCAGCGATGTTTGCCGATCCGATGCCTGAAAGAGCTCGGGCGAGAATAAGCAGGGGAATTGTCGATGCTTTTGCAAAAAACAGATAGGAAATCGAAGCGACAAAAATACTGCCAAGCATGACCGGCCTTCGGCCAATGAAATCACTGAGCCTTCCCCAGACAGGCGAGAAGAGAAACTGCATGCTTGCATAAGTAGCGGCAATGAGACCGATCATAAAGGGACTTGCCCCAAGATCTTTGGCGTATGTTGGAAGAAGAGGCAGCACAATACCGAATCCTATGAGGTCGAGCAGCACTGTCAAAAACAATATCGCCAAAGGTGACTTCTTCATGCAGGGAGGCTGTTTATAATAAGTAATAGTAAAGCCGGAAAGATATAAAATTGGCCGCTTTTTTCCTCTTTTAACCTTATTCGTCTGATTCGCCTTCTGGCTGCAAACGTCATTCCTTGCCTGCAGCTCCAATAATGAGTCTGAGTTGTTCTATGCCTTCAAGAACGCGCGGACCGGGGCGGAGAAATACGCTGTTGTCAAAATTGTCATAAATTTTTTGCCTTTTTACGGCCTCGATATGTTCCCAGCCGGGTCTCGAGGCTATTTTTGCAGCGACATCACTTTCTCTCGACATGTACATACAGGCGATGATATCAGGGTTTTGTCTGATAACCCATTCGGGGGAAACTTCAAAATATTCCTTTTCAGCAGCATCTCCTATATTCTGGCCTCCAGCATAGGCGATGAGGGAGGAGACGTAGCTGTTTTTTCCTCCGGTCCAGAGGGGATCATCCCATATTTCCAGGTACACTTTCGGAGGTAAAGCGGTGTCGTCGATTACATTCCTGAAATTTTCCAGACCATCTTCAATGGTAAGCGCAAGGCTATCGGCTTGTTCACTGTTGTCCGTCAATTCGCCAAGCTTGCGAAGTGCGGCGGGGATGTCTTCCGGAGAATGAATGCTCAAGTGTTCCCGCCCGATGCCAAGTGCGGTTATTTTTTCTCCCATGTTTTCATCGACAAGATCGATATCGACGACAAGGTCTGGTGTGAGGCTGGTTATGATCTCGAGGGATGGTTGGCCGAAAGCCCCGACAACCTGAACTTTTTTTACATCAACCGGCCAATCGCATGCGCTTGTTCTGCCGATAAGTTGTTGCTCCGCTCCTATCGCATAGATCATTTCCGTGATGCTGGGGGCAAGGCTGACAATCGTCGGTTTACCCGAAGAGCTTCCTGTTGTTTCTTTTTTTTGCGCTTTTCCACATCCACTGAGGAATACGGAAATGAGAATGAATAAAAAAAATGTGGACTTACATGGTTTCAAGATGCTTTTCATAGCGCCAAAGAACTTCCTTATGATTGAAGGCAAGAGTGAGTTTGCGGGCATGACCGATCGAAAACCAACCTATGTTGGACACTTCACCCGGTTGGGGCTGGAGTGTTCCCGATGCTGTTCCGTAGAACATCAGGACAACAGCATGGAAGCCGCATTCGGGAAAAATTTCATCACAATAGCCCAGAAAGACCGGTGATCGCAATGAAAGACCGGTTTCTTCCGCGGTTTCACGGATAACAGCAGCTTCAGCTGTTTCTCCTGTGTCGATATGTCCTCCAGGGAAACACCAGCGGTTTTTGAACGGATCGACAGTTCTTTGTGTCAGAAGAACTGTCGATCTTTCAGCTTCGGAGGGTGACAGAATTGCTGTAACTGTAGCTTTTACCATTTCCGTGTCCAGTGTTTCACATTGCTTTTAATTCATCAAAAGCAGAGAAAAAATATAGAAAAACAGATGTTTCCTAAAAGGGTAAAACAGTAT
Source organism: Prosthecochloris marina (assembly GCF_003182595.1). Lineage (NCBI taxonomy): Bacteria > Pseudomonadati > Chlorobiota > Chlorobiia > Chlorobiales > Chlorobiaceae > Prosthecochloris > Prosthecochloris marina. The sequence goes on along the minus strand of NZ_PDNZ01000001.1, from coordinate 352,710 downwards.
GGATCCACTGTTTCGAAAGGGATAGTTTTACGTGGTTATGCAGTTAGTATATGATACTGTGAATAATTACAAAAAGATTCAATACCACAAGCAAACAAGTTTTATGCGATCATGAATGCGAACAGGTTGATATATACACAGAAAATACCTGCGGAAATAGAAGAGGTGTGGGATTTTTTTGCCGATCCCATGAATCTTGTATACATAACGCCCAAGGAAATGCATATGAGAATAACCAACAAGGACAAAATCGGTTATTTGGAGAAGGGAATGATTGTCAGTTACAAGCTTTTTCCTTTTTTCGATTTTCCGGTCAAGTGGACTACCAGGATAACGCATGTTGACCGGCTCCGTGGATTCGAGGATGAGCAGAAAGAAGGGCCTTATGAGTACTGGCATCACAGGCATCTTTTCAAGGAAATTCCCGGAGGAGTCGAAGTGACTGATATAATAGAGTATAAAATTCCCTTTGGCTTTTTCGGTAAAATGCTCGATATGCTTCTTATCCATAGCAGACTCGAGTATGTTTTTGCCTACCGGCGCAGAAAAATCGGGGAAATTTTCGGAGAGACCAAGGCTGCCTGATGTTTGTATCATTGCCCTTTAAAATTATTTTTGGTATATAACGCACTATAAACATTGTTCTTTCTTTTTTTGGCTGGTGCCGGTTTAAAAGCCGGAGAATAGGGAAGTACGTGAAAATCGTACACTGTACCCGCAACTGTTCAGCGGTTTTACTGTCTTTTTCAGTTCATGGCCTCGTGCATTGAAGAAAACGGTTACTGATAATCACTGCATTTTTCCGCCCGGAAAAAGCGGGAAGGTTGTCAGTAGAAATTCCGCGATAGTCAGGAGACCTGCCAGTCATTTGTCGCTTATAAATATCGGACTACGGGATATAGTCTGCAGATGGCAATAACTCTTTCTGCTTCACGCATCTTTTTTTTTTGCCGTGCTCTTGCTGAAAAGACCAATCTTTTTTCCTGGTATGGATTGATGGTTCTTTCGGCAGCTTCTTATGAACATACGGTCGGGGAAAAAGTGCTTTGAAGGAAAGGGAATTCAATCGAAAAAAGATTCAACATTGAGAAGTAAGGTTTACGGGGTTTCACTGGGACCGGGAGACCCGGAGCTTGTGACCATCAAAGCGATAAAGGTTCTTGCTCGAGCTGATAAGATCTATTACCCGGCGACCTTGACCCGATCAGGCGAAGTCAACAGCTTTGCACTTGAAATTCTGAAGATGCACAGTATCTCGGAGACCAGGCTGAAAAGCATGCCTGTTGCCATGACAATGTCCAGAAAAGAGGTTGACAAGGTTTATGACAAGGCTTTTTCCTCTATCATGCAGGACCTTGAAAACAGCTTATGTATCGCGGTTGTATGTATTGGGGACGCAGGGTTGTACAGTACGTTTGGACACTTGCTCGAAAGACTGAAAAAAGCCTCGGTTACTGTGGAAATGATTGCCGGGGTACCGGCTTTTGTCGCTGCGGGAGCTTCTGCGCATGTACCGTTAGCTCTCGGATCGGATAAAGTTCTTGTTCTCCCCGATTTTGAAAGTACAGATGAGCTCGATAAGTGCCTGGACAGGTATGAAACGGTGGTTGTGATGAAGTTATCCCTTTTTGGCGAAAAGCTTTACTCATACCTTGAGAAGAAAAGAATCGGTTTTGTGTATGCCGAATATCTCGGTACACCGCGTGAGTTTGTGAGTCGTAGCCTCAATGATCTCGAATCACGGCGCATACCATATTTTTCTCTGATAATTTTATTCAATAAGGATCAATCTTCTAGAAACCTATGTCCGGAAAAATAACAGTTGTCGGATTGGGACCAGGGAGCCTCGATCTGATTGCGCCGCGCGTACTTTCTGCTATACGGGAGGCGGATGCCGTTATCGGCTATAACTATTACATACGACTGATAGAGCATTTCATACCTGAGCATGTTCTTTTGATCGATAGTGGGATGAAAAAAGAGCGTGACCGTGCCAAGAGGGCATTCACTCTCGCTCTCGAGGGCATGAATGTTGTTGTTGTCAGTTCAGGGGATGCGGGGGTTTACGGGATGGCGCCTCTGGTTATGGAAATGTCGCAAAAAAAGGATTATGACAATGTCGCCGTCAGTATTCAGCCGGGAATAAGTGCTTTTCAGGCAGCGGCAGCAAAGCTTGGAGCCCCGACAGGGCATGATTTTTGTGTTATTTCTCTTTCCGATCTTCTCACTCCCTGGAACGTTATCGAACAGCGCATCAGAGCGGCAGCGAGCGCTGATTTTGTGACTGCCGTATACAACCCGAAAAGCAACGGGAGATACTGGCAGATTTACAGGCTCAAGGAGCTTTTTCTGGCAGAGCGTTCGGGTGACACTCCTGTCGGTATCGTGCGTCATGCCGAAAGGGACAACGAGAGTATTGTTATCACTACTCTTTCCGATTTCGATCCGGAAACACTCGACATGTTCAGTGTTATGATAATCGGTAACCGACAGACTTTCGCCGAAGGCTGCAGAATGATCACGCCAAGGGGTTACTTTTCTCCAGGAGCTACAGGGAGTATGAGCGTTGGACAGTCGATCATGAGCAACAGTTTCAGTGCGATTGAAAAGCGATTGAAACGAAGTGGCTATGCTTACGATACCAAGTGGGCGATGATGCACGCCATTCATACGACCGCTGATTTTGATTTCGAAGATATTCTTTATACCACTCCCCGGGCGGTAGAGCAGCTGCATGAAAAATTAACTGCAGGAGGCGCGACTATCATTACTGATGTGACCATGGTCCGGTCGGGTTTTAGAAAAGCAGCGATCGAGAGATATGGCATTGAAGTGATCTGTTATCTGGACGATCCGAGAGTTCAATCTCTTGCCAGCGATCAGGGTATCACCCGCACACAGGCAGGTATGCGACTTGCTGTAGAGGAACACCCTGATGCGCTGTATGTTGTCGGCAATGCACCGACAGCCCTGATCGAGCTTTCGGATCTTTTGTGTCGCAAACGATATAGCCCTATGGGGATTATCGGAGCTCCGGTAGGCTTTGTCAATGTCATTGAATCGAAACTGAGGTTGAAAGCCGTAATAGGAAAAATCCCTGCGGTCATTATCGAAGGAAGAAAAGGCGGAAGTACTGTCGCGGCGACTATCGTAAATGCAGCCTTGAGCCTCGATGATGCCGAAACCATGATGCCCGGAAGAGATGTCTGATCGTATTACAGTTGTTGGATTGACCGATAACCCTGAGCCGGAGCTTACCGAGGATGCAAGATTGGCGGTAAGCCAACACAGGGTTTTTGCAGGTGGTGAACGCCACAGAGGGATCGTCGCTTCCATTTTGCCCCACGATAGTGACTGGATAACCATCAAACCGCCTATCGGGAAGGTTTTGGTGGCTTTCAAGGAAGAGCCAGGACCGATTCTGGCGTTTACTTCGGGAGATCCTCTGTTTTACGGGTTCGGCGCTACGTTACAGAAGGCTTTTCCGGATGCCGTTTATACGTACTACCCGTCGTTTCACAGTTTGCAGCTTCTGGCTCATCGTTGCAGGATGCCCTATCAGTCGATGCGTTATGCTTCTCTTACGGGTAGAGGCTGGCAAGAGCTTGATTGTGCCCTGATAGAGGGGGCGCAACTGATCGGAGTCCTGACCGACTGGAGGAAAACTCCTGCTGTTGTTGCAAAGCGAATGCTCGAGTTTGGTTTTTCAGAATATACCATGATCGTTGGAGAGGCGCTCGGGGGAGCGGAAGAGCGGGTCTGTGAGTATGGTCTGGAAGATGCCGTCCGGCTTTCGTTTCACGAGCTTAACTGCATCATCCTCTCCGCTTTCCAGCCTCATGTCAAGCTTTTCGGGATTCCGGACAGTACGTTCGAAGGGTTGAGAGGTCGTCCCAACATGATCACCAAGATGCCTGTTCGCCTGGCAACACTTTCCCGGCTCGGTCTTGTCAATGCACGTAATTTCTGGGATATCGGATTTTGTACGGGTTCGGTTTCGGTCGAGGCAAGGCTTCTTTTTCCGGAGATCGACATCACGGCGTTCGAAAAGCGCAGCGAGTGCTCTGTGCTTCTCGAGCACAACAGTAAAAAATGCAGCGCTCCGGGTATCCGGCAGGTAATGGGAGATTTTTTTTTACAGGAACATAGCGCGTATACCGGCGATCAGGAAACAGTCGATGCCGTGTTTATCGGGGGGCATGGCGGGCGTCTTGAAGAAATGTTCGCCTGTATCGATCCGTTGCTTTCCATTGGTGGGCGAGTTGTGATCAACGCAGTGCAGTCCGAAAGCCTTGAGCAATTTCATCAACAGGCAGGACAATACAACTACAGGATTTTTGAAGATATGAAAATAGCTGTCGATGAGTTCAACGTGATTACGGTTGCGGCGGCGGAAAAAACCAGGAAAGCTTGATTATGCAAACCATTGCGATTCTGGCTTCTTCGGACAACGGGATATTGGTTGCCCGTTGTCTGAAAAAGCATCTTGAAGCAGTTTCCGGTTACAGGGCTGAAATTTTCTCTTCACGCCAATTTGAAGGAGTGACATCGGTTAATGGTATTGTCGAGTTCACACGTGATAATTTTAGTTATTACGATGTGTTTATCTTCATCGGTGCACTTGGTATATGCGTGCGCGCGATTGCTCCTGTCATCAAGGACAAATATTCAGACCCGGCAGTCATCAATTGTGATGAACGCGGGGTTTTTGTGCAGTCTGTTCTGTCGGGCCATGTCGGTGGTGGAAACGAGCTGGCAGGGCTTGTCGCCCGTTTGATCGGCGCACGCCCGGTCATTACGACATCGAGTGATGTACAGGGATTGTGGAGCCTCGATATTCTTGGTCGTGATCAGGGGTGGTCGGTGGAATTTCATTCGGGAAACAAAGGAAAATCGTTTGCCGCTGCGATGTCGTTGTTCGTCAATCACGAGCCGACGGTACTGCTGCTTGAAACGAGGGATGAGGTGACCGATTATCTCGAGCGAAGCAAAGCACCTTTTGTCTCGGTCGTTTACAACTACGAAGATATTGACTTTAGCGCATGCAGCCTGCTCCTGGCCGTAACACCACGTGTTCTTCCGGTGCAGGTGCCCTCTTTTTTCTATCGTCCGAAGGTTTTGTGTGCCGGACTCGGCTGTGAAAAAGATATCGATCCTGAGACGTTTGCCGTATCGTTTGCCGGAGAGTTGGAGCAAAACGGTCTTTCACCTTCTTCACTCAAGGCCTTCGGTTCCGTTGATTTCAAAATACAGGAAAAAGCCTTCAGGCTTGCTGCTGAAAATTTCGGCATTCCTTTGCATGGATTCGCACCGGATCTTCTCGAAGGTGTCGAGGGGGTACCCAATCCATCAGAGGTGGTGTATCGGAAGGTTGGGGTGCATAGTGTGGCTGAGGCTTCGGCAGCTTTGCTGGCAGGCGAAAACAGGTGGGTGGTTGAAAAAAAGAAAGTCGTTCTTCCGGGCTGCAGGGAAAATGAGCCACGCCACTACACTTTTGCCGTCAGTATCGACAGAACCGCGGTTCGTAAAGGCCGTATCCTCATTGTCGGTGCAGGGCCGGGTGATCCCGGACTGGTAACGGTCAGGGGGAAACATTTGCTGGAAACAGCGGATCTTATCCTTTATGCAGGAAGCCTTGTGCCGGAAAAACTGACCCATTACGCCAAACCCGGAGCAGTCGTGAGGAGTTCCGCTTCGATGACCCTTGAAGAGCAGTTTTTACTTATCAGCGAGTTTTACCGACAGGGGAAGTGCATTGTCAGGCTGCATACCGGCGACCCTTCGATCTACGGCGCAATTCAGGAACAGATGGCCTGGTTCGAGTCGAGCGGCATGGAGTACAGCATCGTTCCCGGCGTATCGTCTTTTCAGGCTGCAGCGGCAACGCTGAAATCCCAGTTCACCATTCCTGAAAAAGTGCAGACGATCATACTGACCCGTTTTAACGGGAGAACGGCTGTGCCGGAAAAGGAAGCTCTCGGTGAGCTGGCACGTTCCCAGGCTACAATCTGCTTATTCCTGAGTGCAGAATGGGCGGGGGAGATCCAGCAAGAACTCCTGCTTCATTATGCTCCATCCACGCCGGTAGCGGTTTGCTACCGTTTGACCTGGGATGATGAACAGGTATGGCGGGGATCGCTTGTCGATCTTGCATCTTTGGTTGCGAAAAGTGGAAAAACGCGCACGATGCTTCTTGTTGTCGGTGAAGCCGTGGGTGCCAGGGAAGAGAGATCGAAACTGTACGATCCCGCCTTTTCACATGGTTTCAGACACGCTTCCGGAACCAATGAAGGTGATACATCATGATAGTGGTTTTCGGTGGCACGACAGAAGGCAAACTGGTTGCCCGATTTCTGGAGGAAAAAGAGCTGGCATATCTTTATTCTACGAAAACAGAGGTCGAACCGTTTGTAATGGTTCACGGCAAGTACCGCTTTGGTGCTCTTGACGAGAGGGGGATGGAGCACCTTTTCCGGCGAAGAAACGTCACTGCCGTTATCGATGCGGCGCATCCTTTTGCATCACTTCTTCATGAAACCGTTTCAGATGTTTGTTTGCGGTTCTCCATACCGGTCATCAGGTTCGAGCGCATCTACGATCTTCCCCGAGAAGCTGCTTACAGCAAGAATATATACTACTCGAGCAGTTTTCCCGAGGCTATCGATCTCTTGCGGTTTCTCAAGCCGAAAAGAGTGCTCGCCATGACCGGCGTGCAAACCATAGATGCTTTGCGTTCCTACTGGAAGGAGCATGAGATGAGAGTCAGAATTCTACCTTCAGGCAAATCGGTAATGCATGCACAAAAGCAGGGTTTTCCTCTGGGTAATCTCATTCTCCACAAACCATCCGGTTTTTTAGAGGATGAACGCCGAATTATAAGGGCATACGGTATCGATTGTTTGCTTGTCAAAGAGTCCGGCAATTCAGGGTTTTTACCGGTTAAAATCACGGCGGCCATGCTCTGTGGTATTCCGGTGGTTATTGTGAAGCGTCCCAAACTTCCCGACTCTTTCATTACCGTGACGAAAAGGTCGGAATTAAACCGTCAACTTGAAAGAATCAGCAAGTTGCACCATGCAGGAGAATGAAGCTCAGCGATTGAGATATGGGTATACAACCGGGTCTTGTGCAACTGCGGCAACAGTTGCGGCTCTCAGTGCATTGTTGAATCAGGAGGCTCAACAAACCGTGACGATTGTGCTGCCTTCGGAAGATTCGGCCACGTTTACGGTTGAGGAGTGTTTCGTGGATAGTCGAGGTGCCCTGTGTGGTGTGAGGAAGGATGCCGGAGACGATCCGGATGTTACCGACGGGCTGATAATTCGTAGTGAAGTGACGATAAGAAAGGACATTCCCCGGGGAACGGTTTTGTTTCTGCAGGGAGAGGGGGTAGGGCGAGTCACCCTTTCAGGGCTTGGTATTCCGGTTGGTGAGCCGGCTGTCAATCCTGTGCCGAGGCATATGATCATGAGGGCCGTGCGATCACTCCTGAAAAAGTATCGGGTGGAAGGAGGAGTTGCGGTCACTTTGTCGATCCCTGGCGGTAAAGAGGTCGCGAAAAGAACCATGAACGAAAAAGTCGGTGTTGTAGACGGCTTGTCCATCATCGGAACGAGCGGGATTGTTGTGCCGTATTCCGAGGAGGCCTATATCGAAAGCATCAGACGATCCCTGCGGGTGGCTTTATACAGCGGATGCCGTGATGTGGCAATCGTTGCCGGAGCAAGAAGCGAAAAACATCTGAAAAAGCTCTTGCCGGATTTCCCGGATCAAGCGTTCGTTCACTACGGTAACCGGATAGGTGTGACACTGGAAATAATCAGGGAATGTGCGGGGTTCGAGAGCGTTACGGTAAGTGTCATGCTGGCCAAAGCCACGAAACTGGCTCAGGGTGAACTGGATTTGTCGAGCAGGAACGTAGCGGTAAACCGTGATTTTATTGCAGGTTTAGCCCGCAGTGCCGGATATGATAACGATATCTGTCACAGCTTACTCGACATTTCCCTCGTGAGAAACATCGTAAAGAGTATTCCTTTCAGGAAAGGTGAGCCTTTTTACCGTGAGTTGTCCAGGGAGTGCTACAGGGTGTGCGGCCGGCTTGTACCCGGTATCCGGCTTGCTTTCGTGCTCATGAATTCGGATGGCATCTGCATCGTTCGCAACGCATTGGATGAGAAGTAGTTACAGCGTTTTACCGGCAAGCGTGTCAGTGTTGCGGTCAGGAAATTGTATGATTGAAATAACGTAAAACACATTGTTATCATGGGTGGAAAAAACAAGATACGAAGACAGATCAACAAAAAGGCCATTTTGCTTGCACATTTCGGAACAAGCTATCCTGTCGCTCTTTCGGCTCTCGGAAACATTAAAGAAGAGGTAGAGGAGCAATTTCCGGGGATTGAGACGAGGATTTGTTTTACCTCGAACAGGATCAGAACTATCTGGGCGTCGAGAAGAAGAAAACCTGAAAGCTGGCTTGCCAAGGGAGTGCCAGAAGAAATCATGTACGCTCAAAGCCTGCTCGGGGCAATTGGTAACCTGCAGGATCAGAACTACCGTACCGTCATCGTCCAGCCGACCCACATCTATCATGGGGAGCAATACGAAGATCTGCAGTCCTGTATCAGGGCTTTGCAGTCGATCAGGACGATAAAGAAAGCATGGGCGCCTTTTGATAAAATTGTGTTGTCCCGGCCCACGCTGGGGACGTATGGTATAGAGCACGACTACGTCGAGGATATCGATGAGGTTGTACAGGCCCTTGAAACCGATGTTATACGTGCAAAAGCGTCAGGCGCTTCATTGGTTTACATGGGTCACGGGAATGATTTTTTCTCATCGGGCGCTTTTTTCGAGACACAAAAAGCGATGCGTGCATTTTATCCGGATTCGAGCATTTATATCGGTATGGTCGAGGGGTACCCGGGTATCGATGAGATCCTGCAGGCTCTGGAAGAAGATTCCATAAAACATGTGCTGCTCAAGCCGTTTATGATCACTGCCGGTGATCATGCGCACAACGACATGAACAATCCGGAGCCGGATTCCTGGAAAAGCAGAATCGAATCTCTTGGGATTCAGGTCGATGTCGCTATGGAGGGGTTGGGAGCCAATGGTGCTTTTGCCGGCATTTTTGCCAAACGTATTCAGCAAACAGCCGAGGATCATGGTATCGACCTGCATCCGGCAGAAAAGATGATGGTTTCAAAACAGGAAGAAAAAAATGGAGAATGGAAATGAAAACAAGTATAAAAACAAGCTGCCTGACGCTTTTTGTCTTGCTGAACCTGGTGGCTGTTGAATGTTTTGCGGCAGATGTACGTGATCAGCCCAGAAAAGACGGGATTTTACTGGTTGCTTTCGGGTCGAGCGAAAAGACTGCTCAGGTATCGTTCGATACTATTGAAAGAATGGTGAAGCGGGCCTATTCCGGTATACCGGTTCGCTGGGCTTACACATCACACGTTATTCGTGAAAAACTTGCAAAACAAGGTACGTTTCTCGATTCGCCTGAAACGGCGTTGGCCAAGATGCAGGATGAAGCATTTACCCATGTGGCGGTTCAGTCTCTTCACACCATCGGCGGGGCTGAATTTCACGACCTGTATCGGACAGTGGATGCTTTCGAGAGAATGGGGGGATTCAGGAAATTGATCTTGGGATATCCCCTTATGACCACCCAGGAAGATATGGAAAAAGTTGTTGCAGCTGTAAGGGCTTCGATTCCCGAAGAACGTTCGAAGGAAGATGCGGTGCTGCTCATGGGGCATGGTACTCACCATCCATCCAATGCATTGTATTGCAGCTTTGATGTTTCAACTGCAACGTGTCGATCCCAATATTTTCGTTGGAACGGTTGAAGGGTACCCTGAGGTGGATCTGCTAAAGGAGCTGCTGCTTGAAAAGGGCATCAAAAAAGCCTATCTGATGCCCTTCATGTCGGTCGCCGGTGATCATGCGAAAAATGATATGGCCGGCGATGGAGATGATTCGTGGGTATCGATATTGACTCGTGCCGGAATAGCGTGTGTGCCTGTTTTAAAGGGGACCGCTGAATTCGATGAGTTTGCCGTTATCTGGATTGATCATGTCGGTGAATCCCTGCGTTCGTTGGATAAATGAGCGGATCGTTAAGAGGCTTCAATTCCGACGCTTACAAGAAAATCTTTGAAAGTCGGGGGTTTGTAGAATATGTTTTTTTTCGTAACTACAAACCATGTTGTTCTTTCTTTTGTAACTGGTGCCGGTTTGAAAGCCGGAGAATAGGGAAGTACGTGAAATTCGTGCACTGTACCCGCAACTGTAAAGCGGTTTACTGTTTTTACAATATATGGCTTCATATGTTGAAAAAACGGTTGTTGTCAATCACTGCGATGTTTCCGCCCGGAAAACGTGGGAAGGTTGCCAACAGTAGTTTACCGCCAAAGTCAGGAGACCTGCCAGTTATGTTTTTGCAAAAAAATCAGACTACGGGTTTATAGTCTCAGGCACTGAAGTTCATGATGTATCAAACTGTCAATTCACATTCTTTTCCGGTATCTCTGTTTTTCGCCGGGAAATCCCGGAAACTCGATGCGCTCTTTTTGGGCAGATTCAGGTTTTTGGCAGTGTAACGTTCCTCATCCTGTTTGCTTATTGCCGATGGACAACCCTGTGGTTCAGTTGTTTTTTTAAAACTGATAACAGGTCGACAGATGAAGAAAAAAATTGTTGTGTTTCTAATGGCGTGTGTTTTCTCTCAGTACACACTTCAGGCAGAAGGTTTCTCGCAAGACGGTATCACCCCATCCTACACGAGTGATGAGATGGTTGTTACCGCTACCCGATTTCCGGTGAAAGAAAAAGAGAGCTCCCGTTTCGTTACGGTTGTCGATAGTGAAGAGCTGAAAGAAACCGGTGCGACGAATGTGATGGAGGCGCTTGGAAGAATAGGGGGATTGGGCTATAAATCCCTTGCGCCCATTGGGATCAACAAGCAGGGAATGAACAGCGCCGTGTATGTTCGGGGTATAGAAGATGGTGAACTCATTCTGATTAACGGATCACCGGTTCAGCAGGCATCAAGTAAGGGATATGATTTGAGCTGCATACCTGTCGAACAGATCGAGCGTATTGAAGTGCTTAAAGGTGCGGCTTCAACCCTTTATGGGGCCGATGCAATGGCTGGAGTGATCAATATCGTTACCAAGAAGCCGGTATCGGAAAAAACAGGAACGGCTTCTGTGGAATTCGGCAATGAAGAATGGATGAATCATGGTATAAGTCTTAGTCTTCCCGGAATTACCGCAGGCTTTCGATATCAGCACCTTGGCGAATTGGACGATGTCGGCCGGCAATTTTCGAAAAAGTATACGAATGCTCTTGGAGAAACGGATAAGTATATGGTGAATGTCAATGCATCACCCTTCGAGAACACCTATATCGATTACCAATACTCATGGTATGAGACCGCTTTCATCGATCTGTACGATTCGGGCAAGGTGGAACGAACCGATCAGGAAAGTTCTTTTCACTTTCTCAACCTTCGTTACGAGGGTGAGCGGTTCCGGAGCAAGCTGTTCGGTATGCACGATAAACGTATTACAGAAGATTATGTGGATAACGTGTTCGATGAAGAAAAGGAACGTTTGAACTATAACTATGGTGCCGAAAGTGATTACCGCTTTACTCTGGGAAAAGGTTTTGAGCTTGTGGCTGGTGCGGATTATGTTCATCGTTTTGCCGATTACAAAAACAATTACGGTGAAAAAAAACGGGACGATTACGGAATTTTCGCCGAGTTCAAAAAGGATTTCAAGCAGGATGTTCTGCTGACGCTCGGAGTGCGTGAGCAGTTCATAGACAATGAAGAGGGCTCTACCGATTATGACTCGTTTCTTCCAAGCGCGGGGGTTACCTGGAAGGTCAATGAAAACCTGAATCTTTTCGCGAATACTGGCAAGGCTTTCAAGGCTCCTACATTCACACAGCTTTATTATGAAGGTCGTGTGGTCGTTGGCAATCCTGATCTGCAGCCTGAATCAGGCTGGACCTATGAAGCCGGGTTCAAGTGGGATTGCAAATCGGTATCTGCCAGAATTGCCGGATTTTATATGACCTATGAAGACAAGATCGAGATCGATCGTTCACAGGGAAGACCGTATCACTATTTCAACGCCGGATCCTATAATTCCCAGGGAGTTGAATGGAAGCTGGGGCTGTATCCTTTCACAGACAGGCACGATTTCCTTTCGGATATCTCGTTTACCTCTGCAGGTTACTGGGCATACCCGGTAGCTGAAAACACAGATGGAGATGAGTACCAGCCCGGACCGAAGTTCCAGAACACGTTTGCGGTTTCCTATGCGACATTGCCTTTCAATCTCGATCTGCAATGCCGGATCCTTGCCGGCAGGGAAGATGATCTCGAGAATTACGCCGCTTTCGATATGACCGGAAAAGTAAAGGTCGGCAAAGGCTATGTTACCTGTGCGGTAGAAAATATTTTCGACACTGAGATTCAGACAACGGGCAATCTCGTCGAAGATGCAAGCAGCCGTTTTGTTTATTACGAGCCCGGACGTCTTGCCAGACTTGGATATACAATATCGTTCTGATGCTCTGTGTTTATTCTCCGTCAGTGCTTCCTCCCTGAAAAGGGGGGAGGGCTGACAGAGTTGCTTGATTACATAAGATGAAAAAATGAAATGATGAGTGATACTGCGAAAAAAAGAAGGCGTGGACGCCTGACTGTTCCCCGCAAGGAGATTGCGTGGTACCCGACTATCGAGCCGGATGCTTGCAACAGTTGTTGTTCCTGTTATGATTTCTGTCCCAAAGGGGTCTTTGCATCCGGTGAGGTGGAAGGGCTGCGCCGTCGCCCGAAAATGGAGGTGACTCAGCCGTACAACTGTATCGTTCTTTGTACCGCATGTGAAAAGGTATGTGCCGCAGGGGCCATTTCGTTCCCGAAACGAGAAGACTTTGAGCGGTATGTGGAGTATTATGAATGATATATCAGTGTGATATGCGTTTTTTGTTCAATTAAAAAAACAGGTTTCGTCAGCAGTGCCTTTAATATTTGTAAAGCATTTGAAACGATGGATTGTTTTCTGTATACTTTGTTCAACGTTATGGTGCCCTGGTTGTTTGGACAGGGCTTAAAAGGGAATCCGGTGAAAGTCCGGAACAGTACCCGCTGCTGTAATCCCGCATCGGCATATGCCGATAATGTGTTTCGATAATTATGGGTATCTCTATTTATTTATTCCGCGCTTCAATTGCTTCGTTGAGCGGTGCTCGAAATCCTCATGTACTCTGTGTACACTCCGGTTTCTGTACTTCGTTCGCCTTGCACTTGAATCGCTCATGACAAAAAATAGAGACACCCTTATGTCACTGTTCCGGGCTACTGGAACGGGAAGGCTGTCGGAACCGGGAAAGTCAGAAGACCTGCCCTAATACGCTATCGCTTCGGGTTAAAGCAACTTGACTATACATATGAATATATTTCGTTCTTCTTTTACCGGTTCGGTGCATCATCGTTTTTCCGGTGTTCTGCGATGTGCTATCTCTCTTTTCGCCGTTGTGTTCACCACCGGGTTGAGTGGATGCAGCAATGAAACGGAAGTACACCCGAAACAGGAAGCTGTGTCCGTTGACGTTCCCCTTTCCTACGCCAAAGGTTTTTCCCTGTACGATCATGAGGGGTTCAAGACTTTACGAGTCATCGTCGATCTCGATGGCCGCCAAGACACGTTGCGCTATCTGCTGATTCCCAAGGAGTCTCCTTTACCTGACGGTTTCGATGAGCATGTGGTGGTCAGGACTCCCGTTGAGCGTGTGGCTTTGTTTTCGACAACACAGGTTGGTTATATCGATCTGCTTGGATGCGCCGATCGGATCATTGGTATTGCCCGACCCGACTATGTCAATACTCCATCCTTACGTGAGCGGATCGAGAAAGGCGCCGTATCGGAAATCGGTATGCCGTTCAGTCCCAACGTGGAAGAAATTCTCGAACTGAATCCTGAAATGATAGTGACGACAGCGTTTCCCGCTGCTAGGCAGACCGATTACAAGGCATTGGTAATGGCTGGAATTCCTGTTGTCGTCGTTGCTGAATGGCTCGAGGAATCTCCCCTCGGAAGAGCGGAATGGCTGAAGCTGTATGCGGCTCTGCTCGGTCGTGAGGAAGTTGCCGTCGAGAAATTTGCGGATATCGAGCACTCTTATCATGCCCTCAAGGCACTTACCGACACTCTTTCCCACCGTCCGTCGGTTGTTACAGGGATGCCTTTCAAGGACGCGTGGTTCGTGCCTGGAGGAAACAGCTATGTGGCATGTTTTCTCAGGGACGCAGGGGCGGATTATCATTGGAAAAACAGGGCAAAGACCGGCAGCATCAAAATGGATATAGAGGCTATTTACCCGGTCGCCCTTGAAGCGGAGTTCTGGCTTAATCCGGGAACGGTTCAGTCCCTCGATGAACTGCTTGCCAAAGACATTCGGTTCAGAGATTTTTTCGCGGTGCGATCTGGCAAAGTGTACAACAATAACCGGTTACTGAATCCGGCAGGAGGGAATGCATATTGGGAGCTTGGGGCTGTACGGCCCGACAGGGTATTGGGAGACTTGATCAGGATCCTGCATCCGGACTTGTTCCCGGAGAGGGGCAATGGAGATGATTCGTTAACTTTTTACAGGCATATACAGTAGATGGGCATAAAGGTGGACAGTCAAACAAGCCCGGAACATTCCTGGCCTCTTCTTTCTCCAAAAAACAGTCTGATCGCTCTGCTTTTTGTGATAATGGCCTTTTTTTTTATGCTCGACCTTGCACTCGGGTCGGTAAAAATACCTCTTGGAAACATTATTGATATCGTGTTCGGAAAAGGTTCAGAGAACGAAGCCTGGGAAAAGATCGTTACCTATATCCGGATTCCGAAAGCGCTTACCGCCGTCATCGCCGGAGCGGCACTGTCGGCAAGTGGTTTACAGATGCAGACGTTGTTCCGAAATCCTCTGGCAGGACCTTCTGTACTGGGTATTTCGGCAGGTGCCAGCCTTGGAGTGGCCATGGTCATGCTGGCATCCGGCGCGGCAGCAAATGCCTTTGCCATCCGCCAGCTCGGGCTTGGCGGGAGCTGGCTCATCGTTGTCGCTTCAACCCTTGGAGCTGCGTTCGTTCTTCTTATCGTGCTGGGGATAGCGGTGCGGATCAAGGATAATATCGTACTGCTCATTGTCGGTATCATGGTTGGAAATATCACGATATCGATCATCAGTATCTGGCAGTATTTCAGTGAACCTGAACAGATACAGGATTACCTGATCTGGACATTCGGCAGTCTCGGCGGTGTGCTGGGGAGCCAACTGTATGTTCTGGCAATCGTAGTCGGCATAGGGCTCATGATTTCCTTTGCTGCGTCCAAGTCTCTCAATGTCATGCTTCTCGGAGAGAATTACGCGCGCAGTCTCGGGATGAGTACGCTCTATGTCCGGATTACCGTCATTGCCGCTACAAGTCTGCTTGCCGGAAGCGTAACCGGCTTCTGCGGCCCTATAGGCTTTATCGGTATAGCCGTTCCCCACCTGACACGATCGATTCTCAATACTTCCGATCATCGTTTTCTTATGCCCAGTTCCTGCCTTGTCGGGGCGATTCTGATGTTGGTATGCGATATCATCGCCCAGATGCCGGGAAGCCAGACCACCCTTCCGATCAATGCCGTTACCGCTTTGATCGGTTCTCCTGTCGTTATCTGGGTTATCATGAAGAACAGAAACCTCAAGTCGTCGTTTGCATGAAGAACGAAGTGTTACTGACTCACGATCTGGCGATCGGATATCAGAACCGTCGCCTTGTCAAAGAAGCGGAAAAGCATGGTCGCAAGTATCCCGGAAAAGTTGTTGCGGACAATCTGTCTCTCGACCTCGCCAAAGGGGAGCTGGTTTGTCTGCTGGGGCCCAACGGGTCTGGAAAATCGACATTGATGAGAACCATTGCCGGTGTACAGAAGCCTCTCGGTGGACATGTGACCCTTGATGGCAGATCTCTTGAAAGGCTTTCGACCAAAGAAACGGCAAGACTTCTCAGCCTCGTGCTTACCGACAGGGTCATGACCGGTAATCTTTCGGTGTATGCCCTTGTCGCTCTTGGCCGTTATCCTTATACCGGCTGGATGGGGAAGCTTTCAAAGGATGATGAAACCGTTGTCAGGGAGGCCATAGCCATTACCGGTACACGACGGTTCGCTTGTCGTCACATCAGTGATCTGAGCGACGGTGAACGCCAGAAGGTCATGATTGCGCGTGCACTTGCCCAGGATACACCCGTTATTCTGCTCGATGAGCCTACCGCTCATCTTGATCTTCCCAATCGCATCGAGGTCGTTCGTCTTTTGAAGCAACTGGCGAGAGAGCGAGGGAAATCTATCGTGATGTCTACGCATGAACTCGACCTTGCGCTTCAGGCAGCTGACAGGATCTGGTTGATGAGTCCCGTTCAGGCAGAAGAGAGTGGAAAAAACATCGAGATGATCTCGGGGATGCCTGAAGAGCTTATTCTTGACGGTAGACTCGAAAAAGCCTTCAAGCGTAACGGATTCGAGTTTGATCGGGAGTCAGGTTCGTTCAGGATAAATCAGCACCACGAGGGTTGTATAGGTCTTGTCGGAGAAGGAACCCTTGCTTATTGGACGAAAAGAGCGCTCGAGAGGATCGGTTACAAAGTTGTCATCGATGCATCATTGCCCTGCAGGATAGAGGTTTCGGAGGACAGGGGTAACCGTTGGTGGCGTTATTATAATGGAAAAAGCGGTGAACCGTTCGAGATTCAGGATATCGGCAGCGTCATCAGCTGTATCAAAAAGAACAAGACAGACTCGGAGATCGTAGCATGAGAGCCGTGATGCAAGGATATGGGGGCTGGATCGTTTTTCTGGCTCTGATGGCCACATTGCTTGGAACGTCTTGTTCTTCAGTATCGGATGAACAGGCTGTGACGGCCGACGGGAAAGCGAAGATGCAAACGGTCAAATATGCCAGTCGATTTTCCATCATGAAGCGCGATGACGGTTGTACTCTGGTAAAGGTACTTTCTCCGGAAGGGACGGATATCGGTATCGATTATGCATATTTGCTTGTGCCGCATGACCGATCGGTCCCTGAAGACAGAGGAACGGCCGCAGTGGTCAGAATTCCCCTGAAGCGGGTGACCTGTGAAAACGGTTTTCATGTATCGCTGATAGAAATGCTCGACTGTTTCGATGCCATAGCCGGGGTTTCCGGAAAGCGCAGAATCGGGCAGGACCGGGTGCACAAAATGATAGACAGCGGAGCGCTTCCGGTGACAGGTTATATGCGTGGATTGAACATGGAAACCCTGGTCAAGATCGATCCTGACCTCGCTTTTGTCAATGTGACCAGCGCATCCTCCGACATCTTTGAAAAAATGATGGCCTACGGACTCCGTCCGGGTTTTTTCTGTGCGTCACTCGAGGAGCATCCTCTCGGTGCACTTGAATGGATCAAGTTCATGGGGGCTTTTTTTGAAAAAGATTCGCTTGCCGCCAGTATATTCGAAAAGCAGGAGCAGGCGTACCTCGATGTCCAGAAAACAGCCGAACATTTAACCCGGAAGCCTTCGGTAATAACCGGGTACAGCAGGAAAGGCGCATGGTCGATCATGGGGTCTTCTCGCTGGTTCGTCACCATGCTCGAACATGCCGGGAGTGAATATCTTTTCAGAGGTCAGGAGACCGATAGGGGGCATATTCTGAGCCATGAGGTTGCCATGGATGCCGGCATGAAAGCGGATTTTTGGGTGAACACCCATTTCAGGGTAACCGATCTCGACGGTTTGCTGGAAATCGATGAACGGTACCGGTTGTTCAGTTCCGTCAAGAAAGGAATGGTATATAACAACAATAACTATCGGTTTGAAAACGGGCGGAACCGTTTCTGGGATAGCGGTATGGTTGAACCGCATGTTTTACTTGCCGATCTTATCACTATTTTTCATCCCGAAGTCTTGCCGGACCATACCCTGAAATATTACAGGCGCCTTGAAAAGCGATGAAAGCCGGGGACGATGAAGCAAAAGGAGTATTGTCATATGAAGTTGGGCGACTACGGTGCAGCAGAGGTTCACAGGGAGCGAAAAATGCTGATTGTGCGATTCAACAGGCCGCACAGGGTGATTTCAACCTGCAGAGTGAACGGCGGGATTCATGAGGATCTCGAATGTCTATTCAATCATCAGTCTTGCGAGCCCGCGGGCCACAGCAGAAAAGAACTCAAAACCGTACTGTCGGCTCCTGAACGTTATTTGCAGGGATTGTGTGAGCGTTTCGAGCTTCCTGAAAAAACAGCTTCTCTCGGTACGGCGGCAAACATGAACTATGCCGCTATCGAAACGAAGTCGTTCAAGAATCTGGAAGTGACCGCGATTTGTACCGGAGGGGTTGAAGGTAACGCCGGAAGGGTCGGGGATCCTGCCTCTGTCTGGGAACAGGACGGTGTGTTCGAACCTCTTGAAAAAGGCGGAAAAGAGCCTCATGGGACCATAAACACCATACTGCTCATCAATCGGGAGCTGACACGTGGAGCCATGGTCCGAACCATCATGACCGTGACTGAAGCCAAAACCGCCGTTTTGCAGGAACTTGCGGTGTCCTCGAGGTATTCCGATGGTCTTGCGACTGGAACCGGTACGGATCAGATCGCTGTGGCCTGTGCGCTGACCGGCGATACGCCGCTGACAAGTGCAGGCAAGCATGCCAAACTCGGAGAACTTATAGGATCAGCTGTTTCAGGAGCTATAAGGAAGACGCTTGCATTGCAGAATTCATTGACTCCCGGCAATCAGCGTTCCATCCTGGAGCATATCAAGCGTTTCGGCGCCGGTCGTGAGCATATGACAGAGTCCATCGCCCGCAGGCTACAGGAAGAAACGGCAGCGGTTTTCAGGCGTAATTTCAACAGCCTCGATCGTGACCCCGTAGCGGTCGGGGCATCATGTTCGCTGGTGCACGCCCGGGATAAGGTGGCCTGGGGCATTCTTCCGCAATCATGCATGAGGGAGATTTTTATCATGCACGGAGCGCAGCTTGCCACCGGGATCTCTCATCGTGTTGAACGTTATGCCGATTTCTCCCGGATACTGTCATTGGAACCTGTCAGTATGAACAATCATGATTTTCTGGAATTCGTGTACGCTTCGTGTGCGCTTGGCTATAGTGAAAAATGGAAAGACTGAAACTCGCCCTTGTCCATCTCGACGTCGTGCACGGTGAAGCTGAGCGGAACCGTGACGAGTTGGTCCTGTTCAACGAGAGGGCGGCAGAAAATGGTGCCAGGATTATTGTCAATACCGAACTTGCTGTTTCCGGTTATAGCTTCGGTTCACGCGATGAAATAGCATGCCTGGTTGAATCACAAGAGGGGTCCACGGTGACGGCTTTACGACAGGTGGCTTCACGCTACGGCTGTTTCATCGTGCTTGGTTATCCCGAAAAAGATGAGCGGACCGATATCTATTACAATGCTGCCGCCGTTATCGGTCCTGATGGAGCGCTGCTGTTGAATTACCGGAAAGTCACGGCTGAGGTCCGTTGGGCATGTGCCGGAACGTCGTTCCAGCGCAATTCTTTTGAAACCCCCTGGGGGAGGGTTGGCGTTTTGATCTGTTCCGATACCTATTACGGGGCCATTCCAAGGATGTCTTCCCTGAACGGAGTTGATCTTTTGCTTGTACCGGCCAATTGGCCAGGCGGATCTCTTGATCCGAGAGAGCTCTGGCAGGTCAGGGCGAAAGAAAACGGCTTTTTCCTTGCTGCCTGCAACCGGTCGGGGAAGGATAAAACCATGTCGTGTGAGGATGCCTATTCCTGTATTTACGGGCCTGACGGTACGAAAATCCTCGAGTCATGCAGTTGTACGTCGGATATCTTTTTTGCAGATTTGCCCCTTGAAGGTGGAAAACTACCCTCCTGTCGTGAAACGCAACTGCGTTCGAGGGAACCTTCGCTCTATACTCCGATGTATCTCGATATGCGTTATGCCGCTGATTTGACAAGCTATTACAAGCTTCCTGAAGCGGCGAAGATGAGTGTTGCCTCTCGCTCTTTTCCTGCAGAAGAACTTTTCACCGGTGATAGACTTGAAGAAACGGTAGATGCATACAGTGGAGAGAAAACAGCGTTGCTGGTGCTTCCTGCCGGTATTGCCGGAGATAATGAAGACGTACTGAATCGTCTGGCTCTTGCAGCCCGAAAAAGTCAGGTAAACGTATGTACGGGCGTTGTTTCTGAAAAAGACGGAAGCACGGTAATTGCATTTGCCGAGAAAAACGGTAATCTCTCTCTCCGATCGAAAAAGTATGGGCAGCATTGTTTTATAGATCTCGACAATGCCAGAATTGCTTTGGCTTTCAAGGATGAACTGTACCATCCGGAGATGGTGATCGCCTGTGCAAAACAAGGGTGTGATCTTATTGTCTGTTCGGCTTCTTGCCTGAACGATCATGATCAACGGGTACTCGGTGCCCGCTCGATCGAGCAGACGGGACTTGCCGTCTCTGGCAATAACCGTGCATTTATCTGCCAGCCGCCTGAAGGGCACTACCGATGGGCAGAGGTATCGTCAAAAAACGGTGAAGGGTGCTCGGTAACGCTCGACATCGAAAGATTGAGACAGAAGACTTTTTATGACAGGCTCGATTATGGTCTCCTGCTCGGAAAACAGTGAAATTCATTATATCTCCAGAGCTATTATGACAGTTCGAATAGACAGCACAGCTCTATGATCGATAAAAAAGGAATTGTAACTATCGCGGGTGCGGGTCCGGGAGATCCTGAACTTCTTACGCTAAAAGTTTTAAAACGGCTGCAGGATGCCGATGTCGTATTGCATGATTCGTTGATTTCAAAGGAAATACTGAAGCTTGTCCCGGATGATGCAGAAACCGTCAATGTCGGTAAGCGCTGTGGTGA
Organism: Prosthecochloris marina; assembly: GCF_003182595.1. Taxonomy (NCBI): domain Bacteria; kingdom Pseudomonadati; phylum Chlorobiota; class Chlorobiia; order Chlorobiales; family Chlorobiaceae; genus Prosthecochloris; species Prosthecochloris marina. The sequence goes on along the minus strand of NZ_PDNZ01000001.1, from coordinate 331,735 downwards.
CGGTCAGGACCAGGAGAAACGACAGGAGCGTATCAATGCAATGATGATCGGCTATGCTCTGGAAGGAAAGTATTGTGTTCGTCTCAAGGCGGGTGATCCCTTTGTTTTTGGCCGGGGTGTCGAAGAGGTACGGGCTCTCATGGAAAAAGGCATCGAGGCAGAGGTTATTCCCGGTATAACCGCAGGTCTTGCTGCTGCGAATATGTTGCAGATTCCCGTTACCGAACGAAACAGAACAAGCTCCCTGTTGTTCTGTACCGGTCATACGGCAAGCTATTCATTCGAGCAGTTTCAGGGTGTTCTCGCTCTGCTCAGGGAAGGCAGTCCGGTCGTGATGTATATGGGGATGAAAAATTTTGAGACAATTGTCAACCGTTTGCTCGATGCTCGTTTACCTGTATCCCTTCAGGTAAGCATTGTATCGAAAGTTTCGCTTTGTGATCAGAAAGTGATTACGGGAATGCTCGAGACCATTGGTGATGTCATCAGGGAACAGGATATCGAGACGCCGGCAGTTTTTTTTATCGGTGAGCATACTCTTCCCGTTAAAGAGCTTTTTTCAACATCGGCAGGTATTCTGAATACATCCGAACAGAAAGAAGACAATGAAGAAATGTACCGGCAGGAATTGTGAAAGAAAAAACAGGACTGGATACATCACTGGAAAGGTATGCAGTGGCGGCGTGAGGGATAATACTCATGATTAAACCGGCTTTTCTGCTGGGGGCTCCTTCCAGTAATACAGGCAAGACTACTCTGACGCTTGCACTGTTGCGCATTCTTGCGCGGAAAGGCGTGGATGTCCAGCCGTTCAAGTGCGGCCCCGATTATCTCGATACCTATCTCCATACACTGGCCTCGAGGTTTGACGGGAGAGGCAGGCAGGGAAGAAATCTCGATATCTTCATGGCTTCCGAAGATCATGTGAAGGGAGTATTCCTTCAGCACTGTGCTGAAGCCGATGCCGCTGTTGTCGAAGGAGTTATGGGGTTGTTTGACGGTTCGGTCAAGTCCGAAGGAAGCAGTGCCGCGATTGCCGGTATGCTCGGTATCCCGGTTGTTCTCATTGTCGATGCAAAAGGGGTTGCCTATTCTGTGGCTCCGCTTCTTTACGGATTCAAACACTTCGATCCTTCGCTTCGTCTTGCCGGAGTGATTTTCAACCGGGTCAACAGGTTGTCACACTATGAGTTTTTGAAAGAGGCTTGCCATGATGTCGGGGTTGAACCTCTCGGTTATGTCCCGAGGGATGAAACGATGGCTGTTTCAGACCGCTATCTCGGCCTGAATATCGCGCCGGACGTGGATCAGGAATCGGCTATTGCCGCTATGGCTGATCATGTGAGTAAAACAGTTGACGTGGAAAAGATAGTGCAACTTTGCAGCGTAGAAATTCCCCGGCCTTTTCCGCGCTCTTCCTGCATCGGTCGTGGCAATGCCGTCATCGCTGTGGCACGTGATGCAGCTTTTAATTTTGTCTATGCCGAAAATCTCGATATTCTCGGTCAATATGGAAAACTCGAGTTTTTCAGCCCGCTCGATGACGCGATACTGCCCCATGCCGATATGCTCTATCTGTCCGGGGGGTATCCGGAGCTCTATGCGAAAAGGCTTGCTGAAAACGCCGGGATGCGAAAGCAGGTGAAAGCGTTCGCTCTCCGGGGAGGCGTGACATATGCCGAATGCGGTGGAATGATGTATCTCGGGAACTCGATAACCGGGAGAGACGGAGTGAACCATGAAATGTGCGGTGCTCTTGATCTCGAGACCACCATGCGGGATGCGCGTTTACATCTCGGGTACAGAAAAGTCGATCTTTCCGCAGCAGGATATGCGAGGGAGCTCAAAGGGCATGAGTTTCACTATTCAAGTCTTGGCGGAATCGGGCATCTCGACAATGTGGCTGAAATAAAGACCGCACGTGGCAGGGTTGTCGATACCGCTGTTTTCAGAGTAAGGAACACCTTTGCATCCTATGTACATCTCTACTGGGGAGAGACACCCGACTTCCCGGGGTTTCTGCTCGATCAGGCGCATGTTACCGGATCGTCACCGGAAAACGCCAGGGATTGAAAATGTTTCGAAATTTTCATGTTTGATGTTACTACAGATATCCAATGATAGACAGATATTTTTTCAGGGCATGTGATGCCTTTGTTTTCGTTGTCCAGCCATCAGGCCTACCGCGTTCGATTCCGGCTGTGCCTGCCTTTCCTGTTCGGAGTCGGATGTTCTGCGCTGAACTTTCTGCACTTGAACACAGGAGAAACAGAGCATGATAGAAGTTTCGGAACTCAGGAAATCTTACGGAGAGAAAGGACGCTCGATCATCGCCGTCGACGGTCTCTCGTTCCGGATTCGGCCGGGTACGGTTTTCGGGCTCCTGGGACCGAACGGGGCTGGGAAAACAACGACGATCCGGGTGATGACCACGCTGAGCGATCCATCCGGCGGAGCCTGCTCCGTCGCGGGATTCGACGTGACACGCGATCCTGCTTCGATCAAGGAGCGAATCGGCGTCGTACCTCAGGAAAACAATCTTGACAGGGAGCTCAGTGCGTATGAAAATCTGTTGATTTACGGGCTTCTGCATCGTGTGGCCGGACTACGGAAGAAAATTTCTGAAGTGCTCTCGGTTGTTGAGCTCGATGAAAGCAGGGAGAGAGTTGTTCAGGATTTTTCCGGGGGCATGAAGCGCAGATTGCTTCTTGCAAGGGCACTCCTGACCGATCCGGAAGTGTTGTTTCTCGATGAACCCACGATCGGTCTCGATCCGCAGATAAGGCGTCATTTCTGGAATGTCATCCGAAAAATCGGTATGGACGGGCGCACCGTTGTCATGACGACGCATTACATCGAGGAAGCCGAAGCACTGTGTGACATGGTCGGTATCATGTCGAAAGGGAAAATGGTTGCTTTCGATACGGTTAAAGGCTTGAAAAAGCTTGTCGGAGAATATGTTGTCGATACCATAACCGAAGACGGGAGACTTGAGCAGTTTATGTGTTGCGACCGTCGGGAAGCCGACAGTGTCGCTTCCGGCCTTCAGGGCCGTTTGACCATACGCCGGTCGAGTCTCGAGGATGTTTTTGTCAAGTTGACGGGAGCGAGGATATAATGAACACCATGAGCTGGTACCCAGTGTTTCTTCGTGAAATGCTGTTGTTCCGCAGAAAACTGTTTCGCGTCGGTTATCTTTTTTCCGCGATGGTCGTGCCTATGATCTATCTCGTGACGTTCGGGCTTGGCCTGGGGAGAAATATCGATGTCGGGGGTATGAGTTACGTCGCTTACCTGTTGCCCGGGCTTGTAGCCATGAGTTCCATGAACAACTCCTATTCCTGGGTTTCGAGTGCCCTGACGCTCAACAGGCATTATTTCAAGACCTTTCAGGTTTTCGTTCTGGCGCCGGTTTCTCCTTCGGCGATAATGCTCGGGGAGGTCTTTGCTGGGATGGTCAAGGGATTGTTCGCCTCTCTCCTGATCATCTGCACGGGCTTTCTTTTTACCGGTATGTTTGTGACGACGCTTTTTTTCCTTGTGGCCCTTCTCTTAAACTGTTTTCTTTTTGCCTCTCTCGGCGTGATTACGGGGATGCTGGCCAAATCGCATGAGGATACCTCGACGTACAACAATTTTTTCATTCTGCCGATGGCGTTTTTCTGCGGTACGTTCATTCCCGTCGACCGTCTGCCCGCGATGCTCGGAACCGTAGTGGCCATGCTGCCGCTTACCCATACCAATATCCTCATCCGCAAGACTGCCTTGGACAACGAAGGCGTCGTTTCCCTCTCCGTACTCGTCTGTTATGCCGTTGTTTTTTTCTCCATCGGTTCCAGGCTTATCCGGAAGTACAGCGAATAGAGGTTTCCTAAAGTAATCCGTTCACCTGCTGTTGATTTCGGTGATTTTCAGCAGGTCGCTGGCTTGAGTGCTTGAAAGATCATAGTGATAAAATGTCTTGAAGTACTCCCGCACGATCTCCTCGATATCGATGCCGTACACTTCAGGGTAGAGCTGATTTGCAAGCCAGGGGATGCCGAGCAGCCGGTTGATGCTTGCCGGGCGGTCGAACCAGCCGTAGGGAAGATAGGGGGTTTGGTAGATACGGTTGTTTTTTGCCGCCTTCAGCCTTGCCCAGAGCGGATCCTTTTGAATATGCTGCATGGTTGGGGTTATTTTTCCCAGGCCCGCCCAGACGATTACTACGTCGGGGTCCCACATCAGTAGCTGTTCCATCGAGACTTCACTCATGCCCTTGCGGCTGATAATGTCGATATCGGTGGCGTTGATCCCTCCGACCATCTCTATAAGCCTGCTATGGATCGAGCCTGCCGGATCCGTATGTAGTCCGTATTCACCTTCCGCATAATAAACGCTAAGCTTTTCGTTTCTTTCGATTTCAGACGCTTTCTCTCTCACCGGATTGACATGACGTTCGATGAAGCGGTTCATGGCGGAAGTTTGTGTTGTACGGTCGAAGAGCCTGCCGAGCCGCTCGAAGACTTCGGGATAATCATCGAGGTGGAGTGAAGCCAGATAGACCGGAATGCCGGTTTTGGCTGCAAGTTTATCCGCTTCGTCAACTGAACCGGGATTGATATCGAAAAACGTGAGAATCATGTCCGGTTGAAGTTTCAGGATCTCTTCAGCCGAACCTTCGGTGTAAGGGAGCGCGAGGTATGATTTGGAAAGAAATTGCGAGGCTTCCGGTGTAAAGTTGAACGATCGGTTCACGATCAGCCCGGGATCGATCGCATACATGAGAATACTTCCTGGCCGATTGACATATACCCTTGTCATTGTTTCCGGTACGACCATGGTTCTGCCGGCCATATCGGTGACGGTTTGTGTTCCCTCATGATCTGAAGGTTGTGGAAGGCTGCACGAAATGAAAAAGAGCAACAAGAGAAAGTGTGGTATGCGTTTCATGGTCATCTTGTTTTATTATTCAGCTGTCGATAAGCGGTCTGCAGACCTTCAATGGATTCTTGCCGGGTGTGCCGGCTTCGATCACTTCTACGTTCACACCATAGATCTTTTTGAGAATGTCCGGCTGCAAAGCGTCCGAAGCATCATCGTAATGGAGAACAGAACCGTTGGAGAGCATCAGTACTTTTGCATCGAGAAGAAACGCCTGGTCTGGCTGGTGCGTCGTCATCAGAATTCCGGTTTTCGCTTCTGCAAGTGCACGTATTTTTTTCAAGAGACGCGCCTGGTTGCCGTAATCAAGATTGGATGCCGGTTCATCGAGAATAAGCAGGCCCGCTTCCTGTGCAAGTGCACGAGCGATAACCACCATCTGGCGTTCTCCTCCGCTCAGTTCGGTATAGATACAATCGGCCAGGTGGCTGATCTCGAGCATGTCGAGGATGCTGTCTACAACGAGGAGATCTTTTCTGCCGGGGCTTCCGAAAAAGTTCATATGTGCGGTCCGGCCGAAAAGAATGACATCGTTGACCTTGTAAGGAAAAGGGGTATGGTGCGCCTGGGGAACATAAGCGATGAGCTTGGCGAGCTCTTTTCTGCTGAAACTGCCAAGAGGTTTTCCATTCAGTGTGATGGAGCCCGACAAGGGAGGGAGTATACCCAGGAGTGACTTGAAGAACGTGGTTTTGCCCGTACCGTTTTGTCCCAGGATGCAGAATGTTTCGTCCGATGAAATGGAGAGGTTGATGCTTTTTAGCAAAGGCTTCCGGAGCCGGTAGCCGAGGTTGGTATCCCGTATATGTAGCCGCAGTTTCTTTTGATCTACCATGTTTCGCGGGAGATGATCTTCAGTAAAATGATAAAGAACGGCGCTCCTGCAAGGGCGGTGATGATTCCGATAGGGATTTCAACAGCGAGGAGTGACCGGGCGAGGTTGTCGAAAAAGAGCAGTGCGATACCTCCGGAAAGAAAGGAGAGTGGTAGCTGGATACGGTGATCGGGACCTGTAATCATTCTTGCAACGTGAGGGATGACCAGGCCTATCCAGCCTACGAGTCCGCTGAGCGCTATGACGCTTGCCGTTACGAGCGTGGCGGAACCGATGATGATCATACGCAGACGATCTGTGTGGATACCCAGTGCCCTGGCTTCGTCTTCGCCGAACGAGAGCACGTTCAGGCGCCAACCCGAAAGAAGTATCGGCAGGCTGCCGGCCGTTACGAGCGCAAGAACATAGGGGAGTTCCTGCATGCGGATATCAGCCAGACTGCCCATCAGCCAGAACGTGATGGCCGGCAGCCTGTTTTCGGGATCGGCTGAATACTTGACGAGCGAGATCAGCGCCGTGAACAGTGCCGAAATGACGATGCCGGAGAGAACAAGCACAAGAATTGCATTGTGATTTTTGCCGATGCTTCTGCTGACCCAGACCGCCAGAAAAACTGCGATAGCGCCTCCGGTAAACGCCGATGCCTGAACCGCTATTGCCGGCAGTGAGAGCAGGATAGCCAGAGCGGCACCGAATCCTGCTCCTGAACTGACACCGAGAATATCCGGGCTGACCATCGGGTTGCGGAACATGCCCTGATAGGCCGCACCGGCAAGAGAAAGGGCTCCGCCGACAGCTACAGCTCCGATGATTCTCGGCAGCCTGATGTGAAACAGTACGGCATGCAGGTGGGGATCTGTGCTCTGGCGGTCGATAAGGAATGAGAAAAGCTGATCCGGGGAAACCGGATAGCGCCCTATCCAGAGGGAAACCATGGCCTCGAGAAGGAGCAAAAGGGTGCATGAGAGGAGGATAAGACTTTGTTTCATCATGCGGAAAAGGATTCGAAACTGTTTTTTTCTTGTTTCTTCATCAGGTGTCCGGCTTTTGAGACTGTATCATGTTGTTATTAGAGTGTGACCTTGAGGGATGTTTTCAGGTTGATTCCCGGTTCATAAAGAAAATCCGCATAATTGAGATGGCTGCGGTAAGCTCTGTCAAAGATGTTGTCGACTGCCACGGAGAGGGCGATGTTCCGGTTGAATCGGATGCCGCTTCTTATGTTGAAAACCGCATACCCGGGTGTTGCCTTTTCATTCGGAGCCGGATTTTCCTGATTGTCGAAGATTTCGCTGTTCAGCTCTATCCACCAGTTCGAGGTGCTGTTGATCGAGTCTTCCCAGCGGAAGCCGACCAGTCCGTTGAGCGGCGGGATGGTGTTGAGCCTCTGGCCGTCAGTTGTATTTTTACCGATCACCGACGCTATGTTGCCAAACAGGGAGAGATGTTCGGCTGGCCTCCAGGTGACACCGCCGTCGAAGCCGTACACTTCGGCTTCCGGAACGTTGACGTAGGTTTTTGTTTCCATACCGTTGAAGGTGACATCCGGGTTGCTCTTAAGGTCGATATAGTTCTCGACCCAGGAATAAAAGATGGAGAATGAACCGGTAAGGGTTTCTGATTTGATTTTAATACCCGAATCGATATTCCAGGAGTATTCCGCATCGAGATCGGGATCGCCGAGAATGATGTAACTGCCTCCTCTTGTGGAGAAGCGTTCGAACATGTCAGGCGAGCGGAATCCGGTCGCGATGTTTGCTGTCAGGTTCACTGTTTTGTTCAACGGATGTGCATAGCCGAGTGAGGCTGTAAGCGCCTGATCGCTCTTTTCTTTGAAAACGTTCACTTCTTCCACCACTTTTTTGACGGTCTGTCCGTCAGGTTCATACACTACTGTCCTGAAAAGTGCGTCCTCTGCATCGGCGCTGAAATAGTCGTAGCGGAGACCGCCCATCAGGACGGAACCGTTATGGAAAACATGTTTATCCTGGGCGAAAAAACCGATATGATCGCGATGGGCGTCGGAGACGGGTGGGAAGGTGATTTCTTTTGCGGTTTTCCCGTTCGAAGTTTTTTTCTTGATCTGTTTTTCAGCGGATTCCGCGTTTTCGTGCACATAGTCGAGCCCGGTAACAAGCGTGTTTTGCCGTGTAGGGGCAAAGGTGAGCTGTAGCGATGCTCCTTTTGCTCCGGTGTCGATCCGGTTGTTCTTGAGAGTATACATCGGTTGCGTCGAACTGTTTATTCTGCAGTCATATACCCGTTCCTGGTCGACAAGCCAACCTTTCAGGAGCAGTTCCTCGATGGCTCCGAGTTGCCGGGCTGTATACGCTGCTTTCCAGGTATCGGTGTCAAATTTGGTGAAGTGAGACCATGGCGCGTTATTTTTCTGGGGGACTCCCTTGTCATCGATGCCGGTATGGCGATATGAAAGTGACACTTCGTGCTGATCATCGATCATATAGCGGCCCTGAGCTCCTAGACTCATGGCCTCGAACTGGCTGTTTGCGATCTTGTTGCCATTTCCATCCGTATAGTCACCATGGTCCCGGCTTGAAGCATCGATGCGGAAATCGAAACCGTTACCTCCTCCGCCAAGTGCCACGTTTCCTTGCCAGCCTTCGTCGACCGAACTGTAGGTGCCTGATGCTTCCGGTGCAAAACTCCAGTCATCGTTCAGTGCGAAATCAGGTTTTTTCGTGATGAAGTTGATGACACCACCAAGAGCATCACTTCCATAGAGCACCGAAGAAGGGCCCTTGAGTATTTCGATTCGCTCGATATCTGCAGCACCGATAAACGGTGTGAGTGGGTCGCGCCCCGCCCAGAGATTGTTTTCGCGATCTCCATCTATCAGCACGAGCGTCCTGGTACCGCTAAAACCCCTGATCACGGGGGCTGCTTCCCACATTCCGCTGCCTTCGATGCTGACTCCCGGTACCTTTTCGATAAGTTCTGAGCTGCTTTCAGCGACCTCACGTTCGATATCGGAGGAGGAGACGGTTTCTATGGATACAGGGAGTGAAAACGGAGTTTCCTCTGTTTTCGTGGCGGTAACCACGATCTCCGGTACGGTAATTTCTCCGGAAGCGTTTTCCCCGGAAAATGCGGAAGAGGGGAGAAGAAGCAATGCGAAAAAAGTTTTCAGAAGCCCTTTCGTCAATGATGGGTGCTGCATGGTTTCGTCAGGTAAATGTTACTGTTTTCGATGAAAGCATGTTCTTCACCGTTTCAGCAGGAGTTCTGCAAAATGGTCGTTTAAACAAGACATGACGTACCGGTGGCTTACTCTACGGATCACCAGACTGCCTTGATAGATGCTGAAACAGGTCGAACTGAATTTCATTCCGGGGTATGGGCTTATTGCCGGGCTATGGTCCCGTAGCCGTTTGAGCCGCAGGAAAATCGCTGCTTGTTTTCGTAAACAACAGTGTTTTGCCTGTTAACTTTGGCAATAATCAACCGGCAGGTTTCCTGACTCTCACTGAAAAACATTATCGAGGCTGTGCCTTCCCACGCCGCCCGGGATGGACGATAAGGTTGACGCAGTGACGCAGACTCACGCAGATGAGCTGATGAGATCAGCTCCAGTAATGACAGTTGCGGGAACAGTTCGTGATTTTCACACGATTCCCTTTTACCCCATGGCTTGTCGCCACAGGCACCGGTTGAGAAAGAACATTCCAGAAAAGTGATGGATTATAATGAAAAAATACGGCGTTGCAAAGTTGCTGTACTATTTGTCGGGAACACATCATCCCTATAGGCACCTCTAAAAACGTATTGCACGCCCCGATTGCTACGCTCCATCAGCCTTGCTCTCGAACCGCTCATGGCACTTTTTAGGGGTGTCCATAGGAGAGAGGGCTGATAAAAAACGAAAGAGTCGGGAATTTGTATTTCAGCGGGTTTTACAGTATATACAAACACTACGGTGTCGGCTGGCTTCTGCCAACCGGCTTAAAAGGGAATCCGGTGGAAATCCGGAACAGTACCCGCTGCTGTAATCCTGTACCGGCTTCATGCCGGTGATATTGATCTGCCAAGATGTCACTGAACCGGGCTCCCGGATCGGGAAGGCGGCAGATTCAGGAGAGTCAGAAGACCTGCCGTGGTGTTTATCGCTTCGGGTTAAAGCAATCGATCTCAATATGTTGTGCATTACTCTTCCGCGAAACAGGTATAGGGACATTCTCTGTCCACAGCTTGTTGTCTTTTCTATCGAAAGGTCTGAATGTTCTTGCCGATTCGACCAGCATGCACGCTGTTTTTATGCTTTCCCGGTTGCGGTAAACGATGTTTTTACCGAACCAGTGAAGTAATGGGCCATGCGTTTCTTACTCAATATCAGCACTCATGCAAACGATCTTTCCATTGCCGGTGAGCGTTGGGAGCATGCTTTTTCTCTGCTCGATGAGACAGGTTTCGACGGTTATGAGCTCTATCCGGTAGGTGATTACGTGTACGATTCAATCCCCGGAGAGATCATCGGTGGCATTCACCTGCGTTTTTTCGTGATGCTCAAACAGATATGGTACAACGACAGGCGGCAACTCCTGGCGATGTTCGACAACGAGAGGAACATCGAGATGTACTATGGTGGGACCAGCCGGGAGACGATCGTTGCCTGTTACCGTGAACAGCTGGAGCTTGCAAGGCGTTTCAACTGCCCTTATGTGGTTTTTCATCCTGTTCATTACGAGCTCGACTACATTTTCAACTGGAATCCGCCATGGAGTTGGGAGGAGATGGTCGATCTGTCTGCCGATGTGATCAACGAGGTTGTCCGTGATACAGCGTATGATGGCTGGATCCTGTTCGAAAATCTCTGGTGGCCGGGCAATTTCCGGCTTGACAGCGTGCGGGAAATCGACCGGTTGTTCGATCGCCTCGAGTACTCCAAGCCGGGTCTGGTGCTCGATACCGGCCATATTCTCAACAAGAATCGCTTTCTCGCGAGCGAAAAGGAGGCGGTGGCGTATCTGCTCGGTGAAGTCGATCGTCTCGGCAGCCATCGTGACCTTGTAAAGGCGGTGCACCTCTGCAAGAGCCTGTCGGGTGACTATGTTCGAGCAAGTATGGAGATGCACGAGCCGTTCGATGGTGCAGAGACCTTCTGGGAACGGTTTACGGTTGCTGCGCGCCATGTGCGCCGGATCGATGAGCATGATGCGTTTAGCCATGCGTCGATTGCCGGACTGTTTGAAAGGATCGCGCCGGATACGACAGTTTTTGAATTTTCTTTCCGTTCGAAAGAGGAGTGGGTCGATAAAATCCATCGTCAGAAACAGTCGTTGGGAGAAAGGTTTTTCACCCGGAAAGAGAGATCATGATTGCAAATCCCCCTTCATATCTGATGCTCATGGTGACGACAGCCTGCAACCTTTCCTGTGCCTACTGTTACGAAGGAGAAACTCATGCAGGGAAGGTGATGCATCTCGATACGGCGATGAAGGCTCTCCATATGGCTGCGGCATCAGGTCGGGCTTTTCATGTACAGATTACAGGAGGGGAACCGTTGCTTGCCGCCGAACAGGTCTTTACGATTCTCGAACAGATTCAACGTGAACGTTTGTCGGCTACGACGGCATTGCAGACCAATGGTGTACTGCTCGACAGAGAGACGGCAAGAGAGCTGAAGCGTTACAGAACAGGAATCGGTATCAGCATCGACGGTTCGCCGCACGTGCAGGAGGTGTTACGCGGTGGAAGCCGGGAGACCTATCGTGCGCTGACAATGCTCGAAGAAGAGCGTATCCCGTTCAGGGTAACGGCGGTGCTGGCAGACCGGAATGTCAGGGAACTCAGAGGGCTTCTGATGGCGCTGTATCCTTTTTCATCGGCATGTGGTTTCGGGCTCGATCTTCTGGTGCAGAAAGGTGCTGCAGCTGAAAAAAGATGTCATTTGCCTCGAAAGCAGGTTCTCGCTGCAGAGACATTCCGTTTACTCGAAACACTCGACCTGTTCAACCGGCGGCGCGAACGGCCGCTGGAATTTCGGGAAAGAGCGCTTGTTCTTCGTTCATGGCGTCAGGGCTCGAGTCGCGCCTACTGCTCCGCATGTTCCGGTGCGAGTCTTGCCGTGACTCCTGATGGAAAGCTCTATCCCTGCACTCAGGCTGTCGGTGATCCGGCCCTGTTTCTCGGAACGGTCGATTCCCCTTCGTCGGCATATACTGCGTTGTCGGAAAGCACTCTTTTTTCCGAAGCATGCACGGATTGTCCTCTCGAAGGCAGGTGTCCCGGTGAATGTCCTACACGCCTCCTCTACAACGGAGATGCCGGCAGAGAACTGATCTGTGAGTTGTATCGTACGATTTTTCAATACTGTGTTCAACAGGGAGACATAGCGGTATGAAGCATTTTACCTTGTGTTATTTCAGTACCAGTCCATCGGAGATTCCGTCTTTGAGCGCAGGTGTGCGCCGTTATATCGACGATGGTGGATCGGTGAGCGTGAAGGCTCGTCTTCGTTCCCAATTGTCGACGCCGGCTCAGGCTGCGGAGTTTGTGCGCCAAGCGGTCGAGTCGGACGTGCTTATCGTTCGGCTCATGGGCGGAAAAACGTCGTTTCCTCCGTTCGACGATTTTCTCGAAGCTTACCGGCTGCGAAAAAGTGAAGGCCGGAAAGCCCCGCTTCTGTTCATTCATTCAGCAGGCGGGGATGAAGAAGCTCTTGAATTGGCACATGAGCACAGTGAGTTGTTCGGAACTGAAAAAGGGGATGCCGTCAGCCGTTATCTCATGAACGGAGGGATGGAAAATTTCAGGAACATGTTACGGTATCTTCACAATATCCTCTTTTCTGCCGATATCCTGGTCGAGGCTCCCCGAAGAATGCCGCACGAAGGGATCTACCATCCTGATTTTCCGGCGTTCGACGATATCGACGGTTATCTTGAAAAGCACGTCGATCCCGCGAAGCCAACCGTAGGCGTGTGGTTTTACCAAAGTTATTTCATCGACGGCGACCTGGCCGCATTCGACTGTCTGATCAGAGAGATCGAGCGTCAAGGGGCCAACGTTATCGCGGTCTTTCATCTGCGTTACAAAGATGCGATACGGGGCAACAGGGGATCGGACTACGTTGCGGACACCTTTTTCAAGGATCACAATGGAAGAAGCAGGATCGATGTGCTCATCAATCCGCTCCTCTTTTCACTTACGCTCAATTCGAAGGATTACGACGATATTCTGCCCGGGCTGGACGTACCGTTCCTGCAGGCTCTCATGACATTTCAGCCCTATGAGCAGTGGAAAGCGAGCCTGCAGGGGCTCGGGACAATGGAGGTTTCGTTTTCCGCAGCACAGCCCGAGTTCGATGGCGCATTGGTTACCGTGCCATTCGCAACGAGAGAAGACGTCGGTACGGATACCTTGACCGGTGCAGAGCTTGTCAGGATCATGCCGGTCGAGGAAAGGGTTCGAAAACTTGTTTCCATCGCGCTCAGGTGGGCGGCGTTGCGTCACAAGCCCAATGCTGAAAAGCGCATCGCCGTAATTTTCCATCATTATCCTCCCCGTAATGACCGAATCGGGTGTGCTGTCGGTCTCGACAGCTTCGAGAGCGTCAAGCTGCTGCTCGAACGGATGGCGAGCGAAGGGTACAAAATCGACCGGCAGTATGAAAAAGGAGACGATCTCGCTCGGGAACTGCTCGAGGGTATGACCTGTGACCAGCGGTGGCTAACCCCTGACAGAATGGCGGAAAAGACCGAAGCAACGGCAGGGCCGGATGAATACCGGCCATGGCACGAGGCTTTACCGGTGAATGTGAGAGAGAAAATGGAGGAAAACTGGGGAAATGTGCCCGGCGATCTGTTCGTTGACGGCAATTCATTGCTTTTTCCCGGAACGGTAAACGGCAATGTTTTTATCACCATACAGCCTCCAAGGGGTAAGCTCGAGCGTCAGGATCAACTTGTTCATGATCCAGATATTCCACCGCCGCATCATTATCTGGCGTACTATCGCTGGCTGCGTGAAATCTTCAGGGTCGATGCGGTGATGCATGTCGGCAAGCACGGGTCTCTCGAATGGTTGCCGGGCAAGGCGCTCGGACTTTCAGGCGAGTGTTTTCCGGATCTGGCTATCATGGACTTTCCCAACATTTACCCCTATATCATTAACGATCCCAGCGAGGGGACGCAAGCCAAACGGCGGTCGTACTGCTGTATCGTCGATCACCTGACACCGGTTTTCACCAATGCGGATCTGTATGAGGAGATGGCGTCGCTTGACAATCTGCTCAAAGATTATGCTGCTGCGCGCAGCAGTGATCCGGGAAAGCTCGAAGTTCTGAAGCCAATGATCTGGGATGCACTGGTCGAGGCTGACCTTGACAAGGACACAGGGTTCGGCAGGGAAGGGGCAATGGCTGACTTCGACGGGTTTCTCGAGCATCTGCACCGTTATCTTGACGATATCGCCGACACGATGATTTCGGATGGCCTGCATACTCTCGGGCTTTGTCCTGAAGGAGAAAGACTCGTGGAGCTGGTTGTACAAATGACCCGGCTCGAACAGGGTGAGGCTCCTTCGTTACGTGAATCGATTCTCCGGGCACGGGGGTATGATATCGATGAACTGATAGAGAACAAGGGGTGTCCGGTCTTCGGCGTGACCGCCAAGACTGGCGGCCAGGTGATTCGAGAGGCTCACGATACTGCTCTCGAACTGGTTCGGATGCTCTCTCGTCACGACTACGCGGAAGATTGTCTCATATCCATCCGCAAGGTAATGCCGGAGGTGACGAGCGATGACGTGATGAAAAGCCTGCGCTATATCTGTTCGGACCTCGTACCACGGATCAGAAAAGTGAGTGACGAAATCGATTCGGCCTTCAAGGGATTTGACGGAAGATTTGTCGAACCGGGACCTTCCGGCGCTCCGACACGGGGACAGGCCGATATCCTGCCTACCGGTCGTAATTTTTATTCCATCGACCCCCAGAAAATTCCCACACCGGCAGCATGGAAGGTCGGTATGAGTCTCGGCGATGCGCTTGTCGAGCGTTACCTGGAGGAAAAGGGTGACTATCCGAGGAGCATAGGCGTCATTCTTTTCGGTGGAGCGACCATGCGTTCAGGGGGGGATGACCTTGCAGAGATATTTTACCTGATGGGCGTCAAGCCGGTCTGGAAAAAAGGGAGCGGTTATGTCGAGGGACTCGAAATCATCCCTTCCAGTGAGCTCAAATGGCCAAGGCTCGACATCGTTCCCAGGATTTCCGGGTTTTTCCGTGATGCTTTTCCACTGCTTGTCGACCGGATAGACGATGCAGTCAAGATGGTTGCCGCTCTCAACGAACCGCCTGAAATCAATATGTTGCGGCGAAACGTTCTTTCCGATGCCGAAAGTTACCGCAAAGACGGAATGAACGAAGACGAAGCCATGCGCGAGGCGACATTCAGGGTTTTCGGATGTCCTCCCGGAACCTACGGAGCGGGAGTCGAAGAGTTGATCGAATCGAAAAACTGGGAAACGCAGGCCGATCTTGCCGATAACTATGTCCGCTACTCGTCCCATGCATATGGTCGGAGATCGTATGGAAAACAGAAGCCTGCGACTTTCAGGAAAGTGCTTTCCAGGCTCGATGCGACCGTCAAAAACGAAGATTCCCGTGAGTATGACATGTTTTCCTGTACAGATTACTACAACTACTACGGTGGACTGATCACTGCGGCGAAGCAAGAGCGGGGCGCGTTGCCTTTCGCGCTTGTCGGCGACAGTTCCGACCCCGAACGAGTCAAGGTGCGTTCGACATTCGAAGAGGCCAAGCACATTTTCCGCTCCCGTCTGCTCAACCCGAAATGGCTCGATGGGTTGAAACGTCATGGCTACAAAGGTGCCGGGGACATTTCCAAGATGATGGATGTCATTCTTGGCTGGGATGCGACTGCGGAAGTGGTCGAGGACTGGATGTACGAACGTGTTGCCGGCAGGTACGTGCTCGATGAGGAGATGAAACGGTGGATGCAGGAAGTCAATCCCTATGCCCGACAAAATATTCTCGACAAGCTGCTCGAGGCGATCGGCCGCGGTATGTGGAACGCTTCCGAAGAGATGAAGCAGCGTCTGCAGGAAGAGTATCTTGAAACCGAAGGAGAGATAGAGGAGATCAACGAGTGAGGCAGTTGCAGCTATTGCTTGTCGCAGGGATTTTAGTTTGGTTGCAGGTTGTTCTTCCTCAGTTGCTGTTGGCGGATCAGAAGGATGAGAAGCTGGTGATCACCGCCGATGAGATACGTGCGATGCAAGTCCTGAAAATCAGCGAGGTCCTCAATCGTATTCCGGGAATCAAAGCAGGAGAGACATCGGTCTCCATCCGTGGTTCGGGCAATGTCAAAGTGTTTCTCGATGGTCGTAGCATCAATGATCCCACATCCTTTTCCGGTTCGGTGAAATGGTCCATGATTTCTCTCGATACCATCAAAAAAATCGAAGTGATAAAGGGTGGTGGCGGTACGGCCTATGGGGACAATACCGGAGGTGGTGTTATCGTAATCACCACAAAGAGTGCTCAACGTCTTGGCGGTACGGTCGGAGGATATTGGGGTGACAATGGCCAGAAAAACGCGTCGCTCAACCTGTCGGGGCGGAAAAACAACGTTTCGGCAAGTCTTACGAGCGGCTATGAGTCCTATGACGGTTTTACCGTCAATGGCGACAAGACCAGACGCCGTTTGGGAACAAGGATTGATTACCGCGCATCACAAAATATTTCACTGTTCCTTTCAGGGGAGTACAATGATGAAAAAAAAGGCCTGAGAGGTTACCCGGAAAAACGGACTCCGAACTCGAGAAAGAATTACGATGACTGGTCATGGTTGTTCGGGCAACGATACGGAGATATGACAGGGAGGACTTACTATTCCACATCACGGACGGTGAGTGAAGACCCTGACAAGGATCTGTATGCTTCTCTGGAGGTCGTCAAGGCAGGCCAGTCATTACAAGCACCTTTTGCGCTTCCGTTTTTCGGCAGGGTCGAAAGTGGCGCAGGTTACGAGTGGCGTCGGGCGTCGGGGAACAGGTTCACGACCACCGATGAAGAACAGGCCTGGTTTTTCCTTTCAAAAACGTTATGCAAAGATGCAACTCCCTGGTCATTTTTCATGGGTATCCGCACCAATTACTATTCCAACTTCTCCAATACCTTGAATCCGGAGGTAAAGGCCGGGTATTCCCGTGATAGCTTTTCTTTCGAACTCTCTGCAAGCCGTTCGAGTAACCTGCCGACTTTCAGGCAGCGTTTTTACGAATCTTCCGTCACCAGGCCAAATCCTGATCTCCAGATGGAAAGGGCGATGAATTATGCGCTGTCCTTTTCGGTGATGCCCGATTCTTCCCTGTCAATCGATGCATCGGTGTTTCATCGCGATATCACCGATAGAATAACCTATGTGCGCAAACCCGACAATACGGGACGTTACGAGAATTTCGGGCAGGTTACCTATCAAGGCGCCGAGGTTTCGGTCACATGGGCACTCTCGGACATTGTCGAGGTGAGCCCATCCTACAGTTACCTGCACGCGCTCAATGAAGAGACAGGTTACTGGTTGCCGGCAAAGCCTTTTCATACCGTTTTGATGGAAGTCGTTATACAACCGTTTACAGGTTTTTCATTCAGAACGACGGCCAAGTTTACCGGAAAGGTGTATACCAATGCCGGTAACACTTCGACGATTCCAGGTTATACGGTAGTCGATGCAAGAGCCGACTATTCCTTGGATAAACTGACATTTTATTGCGATATAGACAATCTTCTCGACGAGCGTTACCTCTATGTCGATGGCTTCGATGCGCCACCCAGAGAGTTTGTTGTCGGCATGAACTATACTTTTTAAACGCTATGCATACTTTGCTTTACCCATTCGCTGCGGTCATAGGTCAGGAACATCTCAAGCATGCGCTGCTGCTCAACGCGGTCAATCCCCGTGTCGGTGGCGTTGTCGTGCGTGGTGAAAAGGGAACAGCCAAATCGACGACAGTACGTGCACTTGGTGAACTGCTGCAGGAGAAGATATCGGGTACCCCCGGCGGCGAAAATCGTTCCTTGGTCGTTACACTGCCGCTTAACGCAACGGAAGACATGGTGGCAGGAGGTATCGATTTTCAATGCACCATGCGAGAAGGGTGCAGGGTTTTCCAGCCGGGTCTTCTTGCAAAAGCGGATAAGGGTATTCTCTACGTTGACGAGGTCAATCTGCTGGACGATCACATCGTCGATATCGTGCTCGATGCTGCTTCGTCCGGCGAGAATCGAGTCGAACGCGAAGGAATCTCTTTTTCTCATCCGGCATCCTTTCTGCTTGTCGGCACCATGAATCCTGAAGAAGGGGAACTTCGCCCGCAGCTTCTGGACCGCTTCGGTCTCTGCGTCGAGGTTACTGCCGAAAACGATGCGGCAGAACGTGTGGAGCTGATGCTTCGCAGAGAACAGTTCGACGAGAACCGCAAGGGCTTCATTGCCTTTTACCGGAAGGAAAACGACCGAATTGCCGGGAAGGTTCGGGCGGCACGTGAGCTTCTGTCGGCAGTCAGGATGCCTGAACATCTGAGGCGGTTCATTTCCGAGCTTTGCAGGGAGAACAATGTTGCAGGACATCGTGCCGACCTTGTGATCGAGCAGGCAGCAAGGGCTAACGCCGCTTACAAGGGGAGGATCGTCGTTGAAGTGGATGATATCACTGACGTTGCTTCGCTTGCGCTCGCCCATCGCAGAAGGGATGCTCAGCCACCCCCTCCCCCGGAGGAGCCGGAGAGTCAGCCGGAAAGTGAGAGTCAAAAAAACAGGAACCCCGAAGAGCGGGATGAGCAGTCTTCGTCTTCGGAGCCGGAACAGTTTCAGGAGACCGGTGAGGAGTCGCGTTCCGATGAAAGGAGTCCGGAAAACGAAAGTGAGAAAGACGAGGGAAAAAGTGAGCGGCAATCAGATTCCCGGGAGGACGAAACCGAAGAGAGTCACGGTGATGCATCGATTTCCGAACAGGTTTTCGATATAGGCTCATCTTTCAAGGTCCGTTCGATCAGCTCTCCAAAAGATCGGGCTGTGCGCAGAGGGTCAGGTAAACGATCCCGTTCCAGGGTTTCACAGAAGCAGGGGCGCTATACCAAAAGCACCATGAGGCGCGGAAACAACGACATCGCTCTCGATGCAACACTTCGTGCGGCAGCTCCTTTCCAGAGGGAGCGGGAAAATCACAACGGGATGGCCGTGGTCCTGCATGAACAGGATATCAGGGAAAAAATCAGGGAGAAACGTCTTGGAAATTTGCTGATTTTCGTCGTCGACGCAAGCGGATCGATGGGGGCCAGAGGTCGAATGGCGGCTTCGAAAGGGGCCATCATGTCACTTTTGATCGACGCTTATCAGAAACGCGATAAACTAGCGATGGTTTCGTTTCGAAAAAACGAGGCTGTGGTGAACCTGCCGGTGACCTCGTCGGTCGAGCTGGCGGCAAAACTGCTCAGAGAGATGCCGGTCGGGGGACGGACGCCTTTTTCAGCCGGCCTGGTGAAAGGGTACGAGATAGCTCACAACCATCTCATGAAAGAGCCTGAAGCCCGCCCTATGGTTATTCTCGTGACCGATGGAAAAGCGAACAAGGCTCTCGGGGAACGCAAGCCGCTTGAAGAAGCCTATGAACTTTCGAAAAAGATCGCAGCTGAAGAGCGTATTCGTTTTCTCGTGGTCGATACGGAGGAGCCTGGTCTGGTGAATTTCGGTCTCGCCCGTAAGTTTGCCGTGATGCTTCAGGCCGAATACTTCAAAATCGACGATCTGCAGGCCGATACACTTTTAAACATTGTAAAAGACGCCACATCATGAAAAAACAGTATACCTATCCATTTACAGCAATCGTCGGCCAGGAGCAGATGAAGCTGGCTCTTGTACTCAATATTATCAATCCGACGCTTTCAGGAGTGCTGATCCGCGGAGAAAAGGGAACGGCGAAATCCACTGCAGTGCGTGCACTTGCCGATATTCTGCCGGAAATCGACGTTGTCGGTGGTATTCCCTTCAATCTTTCACCCGATGAAGATTCCGATGTCATCAAGGAGTGCTTCGAGGTTTCGGGAGAAGTTTTGTCTGAAGAGAGGGAGCGCCTGTCGGTTGAAAAGCACAAAGTCAGGGTTGTGGAACTGCCTGTCGGAGCGACCGAGGATCGTGTTGTCGGGACGCTCGATCTCGAGCATGCTCTGAAAGCCGGTGAAAAACGAATTGAACCCGGTTTGCTTGCTTCGGCTCACAGGGGAATTCTCTATGTCGATGAAGTCAATCTGCTCGACGACCATGTGGTCGATGTGCTGCTGGATTCAGCGGCAATGGGGGTCAACACTATCGAGCGTGAGGGAGTTTCTTTTGCCCATCCGTCACGTTTCACGCTCGTGGGGACAATGAATCCCGAAGAGGGTGAACTACGGCCTCAACTGCTCGACCGATTCGGGCTTTGCGTGCAGATCGACGGCATCCGCGATGCTGAAGAGAGAGTCATGGTGATGGAACGACGCTTTCTTTTCGAGGAGAATCCGGAAGCATTTTGCCGTCGATGGGCTGACGAGTCGGAAAAGCTTGTCGAAAAGATCGACATGGCCAGAAGGCTTTATCCCTCCGTAAGTGTCAGCCGGGAAAATCTTCTTGCAATTGCAAACTATTGTCTCGAAGTCGGGGTCGACGGTCACAGAGGTGATATCATAATCATGAAAACCGCCAAAACCCTTGCAGCTTACGATGGAAGGACAGAGGTCGGCAGGGATGATATCGACAAAGCAGCCATGTTTGCTCTGCCACACCGCATACGGCGTCAGCCCTTGCAGGATATCGTGATGGATGTCGGGTCGATGTTGAAAAACAAAACGAGTAATCTGGAGTCGTAACATGACAACGATAGCATTTTTCAACAACGTTCACAGCTCGGCTATCTGGTATCGGCTTGCCGACCCTTTAAAGCGGCATGGAGTTACGCTTACGGTTTTCGGGTACGGATCACAGGATGAGTTGTGTATGCGCATCCGGAACGGAGAAATCGATATCATCGTGACCGATATATCGGGGGATATGCCCGGTTTTGAGGATTTGTACGGTATTGTGAGTTCCGTCAAGGTGAGGGTCGGGCTGAATCCACGGTTGCCGAAAGATTTTTCCACGTTCACCGATCCCGAACTGGGAGAAATCCGTGAGTACTTTGCTGTTCTGTCGAAAGAGAATTTTCTCAATGGGCTGAAACGGATAACGGGTATCGATCATGACCCATGCCGACCCGTCGTGTCTCACGGGATATATCATCCGGATGCTCCACGTGTTTTTTATGAGGTAAAGGACTACAAGGAGTGGCTGCAGAGCCGGAGATCATGGGATGAGAACTTTCCGGTTGCCGCCATCATCATGCATTACAGCCATGTTGCCGAAGGCAGTTGTGCCGATATCGATGCACTCATTGCAGGGCTCGAGGGGCGAGGAGTTCTCGCGCTTTGCGTGCTCAGCGACACAATTTCCGAAACAAGGAGAGAGCCGGAGACCAGGTATCCATGGTACCGGTATTTCAGCGAACCGGATATACGGCCCGATGTTATTCTGAATTTCCTGATGGGGAGGTTGTTCGCTTCCATCGAAGAACGTTCCCTGTTGCGGGAGATAAACGTTCCCGTCGTACAGCTTCTGCGTCATTATACACTCTCCCCTGAAGCGTGGCTGGAGGATCCGGTGGGCCTGAGCGCCATGAGCCTGACGCATTCTCTTGTTCAGCCGGAAATGTTCGGTGTCATCGACCCGATCATGGTGTCCGGGTCCATTCGTAAATCAGGTGAACCGGCGGCGCTCGTAACCTCTGTCCCGATCATGGAGCGAATTGACATGGTTGCGCGTCGTGTCAGGAGGTGGGCTGCGTTACGTCGGAAATCGAACAAAGAAAAACGTATTGCTATCGTTTTGCACAACAACCCTTGCAAGGGGGTCGAAAATACTGTCGGTATGGCGGTGGGACTCGATACGTTCGAGAGTCTCATCCTGTTGCTGCATCGGATGCAGGAGACGGGTTATGAGGTTGGTGAGATACCAGGAACAGGAAAGGAACTCCTCGATATGATCCAGGAGCGCAAGGCTTTGAGTGAGTTTCGATGGACGACGGTTGATGAGATAGTAAAGAAAGGAGGTGTCCTGCATGCCATGGACCATGATGAGTACGGGGCTTTTTTCGGTACGCTCGACAGCTTCGTTCGCCAGAAAGTCGAGGCCGACTGGGGAGCATTTCCCGGTCAGGGCATGGTATGGAAGAAGAGCGGAAAGGAAGCTTTGCTGATTACCGGGCTCCGGTTCGGCAACATCCTTGTCATGACGCAGCCAAAGAGAGGATGTTACGGTTCCAGGTGCGATGGTGAAGTGTGCAGGATTCTTCACGATCCTGAAATAGCGCCACCCCACCACTGGTTGGCGACCTATTTCTATATCCAGCGTCACACCGATGCAGTCATCCATTTCGGTGCCAGCGGTGCGTTGGAATATCTTCCAGGGAAGCGGGCGGTTTTGTCGGATCGTTGTTTTGGTGACATTTCACTGGGCGATCTGCCTAATTTTTATCCCTATGTCATGGATGTACCGGGTGAAGGAATGGTTGCCAAAAGGCGAGGTCGTGCGGTAATTATCGATCATCTCACACCGGCCTATCGTCCGGCTGAAATGTCCGGGGATCTTCTGCAGTTCGAGGATCTGCTCACGGAATACAGGCGCGCTGGTGACGGAAACGATCGTGTAAGACAACAGTCGCTCCTGAAGTCCATCGAAGAGGTGGCCGTGAAGCTGAAGTTTCTTGACGAGTATGACGGTGCAGAAAAGCTGGAAGAGAGTATAGAGCGGGTTTCCCGACAGATCACGAGGATACGTGGCTCGATGGTGCCCGATGGCATGCATGTTTTCGGGCGAAAACCCGGCATTTCTTCAATAGCGGCGATGGTGACGTCCGCTCTTGACCGTTCAGGAAGCAGCTTGCCTTCAGTAGCAGAGCTTGCCGCCATGCTTCCCGCCAAAGATGGTGAGGTGTTTGACCGGGCGGCTGGAATCGTTCAAGCGATAGTGAGCGTCGAAAACGGTTCCGCAGAAGTTGGGGGTTTGGTCGCTGAGCTGCCGGGCCATTTGAAACAGTGGTGCCGTGATATGGCCGATGCCATTGCGATGGCTGAACAGGAGTCCTGTTCTCTCCTTCGGGCACTCGATGGAGAGTATGTCGATGCCTCTCTTGCGGGATCACTTTCTTCCGGGAAACAGGATGTGCTGCCCACCGGGAGGAATTTTTATGCAGCCGACATCATATCGATGCCTTCTGAAGCTGCATGGTATGTCGGCAAGAAGCTGGCCGATCAGCTTCTTGAAAAGTTCTATCGTGAAGAAGGCCGTTTTCCTGAAAGCATCGGACTGAGCCTCTGGAGTTCCGACGCTTTCAAGTCGGACGGAGAAATGCTGTCGCAAATTTTCTGGCTTATGGGAGTCGAACCCGTGCGTCAGCCGAACGGACGGGTAAGCGGTGTGGCTGTTGTCGATCTTGACCAATTGCGTCTGGTGATAGACAATGTCGAAATGCTGCGTCCTCGTATCGATGCAACCATCGAGACCAGCGGTATTGTCCGGGATATGGTACCTCATTTCATCTCGCTGCTCGACAAGGCTGTTGCTATGGTCAGTCGGATCGACGAGCCTGCCGAGCGGAATATGGTCAGGAAGCATACCAGGCAGCAGCTCGAAGAGCTGAAAAGGGAAGCGGCCGACCTGTTGAGTGAAAAAGAGATGCAGCGTATGGCTATGTTTCGGGTATTTTCTTCCGCCCCGGGAACATACAGCACGGGAGTCGGTCTCGCGCTCGATTCGTCAGCATGGCAGAACGAACATGATCTTGCAGAGGCATACGTCAATCAGTCCGGTTACGCATACGGTTCGATGCCGCAGGACTTTGGCCGGAAGGCTCATGAGCTTTTGGCCAGGCAGCTTTCGAAAGTCGACGTTTCTTACATCAAACAAACGTCGGCAGAATACGACGCGCTCGACTGTGATTGTTATGCGTCCTATGCCGGCGGTATGGCTGCAGCGTCTACCGCGCTTTCCGGCAAAAAGACGAAAATGTACTGGGCAGATACCACTGTGCCCGGGGATATTGACATTCGTGATTTCAAGGAAGAAATCGAAAGGTCGGTGAGAAGTAAACTGTTAAACGATCGCTGGATATCTTCCATGAAAGATCACGGTTTTCAGGGAGCGCAAGGGGTTGCAGGCCGTATCAATACCCTGTTCAAATGGAGTGCGACCACCAGGGAAGTCGAACCTTGGGTTTTCGACAGCGTGGTTGAGACATATGTGTGTAATGAGGAGCTCAGAGAGTGGATGCGGGAACAAAATCCCTATGCACTCGAGGAAATAACCCGGCGGTTGCTCGAGGCAGAGGCCAGAGGACTCTGGAATGCCGACGAAGAACTGCTTGAGGCAGTTCGTTCGGCGGCACTTCTCCTGGAAGGAGATCTCGAGGAGCGTATAGGAGACGTTGCCGAAGATTTTCAGGGGGCACGTGTAGACGTGTTTACAAGCAAAGAGGTTGAGAAATGGAAAATGGAATGGAAAATGTCTGGGAAAAAGGAGGGACCCTCCTGAACAATCTATTGGCGCGTTTTTTTGTGCGCTTTTCATGACGTGAATGAATAAAACCTTGCGGTGCCGGTTGGCTTCTGCCGACCGGCTTAAAAGGGAATCCGGTGTAAATCCGGAACAGTACCCGCTGCTGTAATCCCGTGTCGGCACTACTGCCGCCAATGAAGATTTGCAGGAAATGCCACTGATCCGCTCCCGGCGGATCGGGAAGGTCTGCAAATCCGGGAAAGTCAGAAGACCTGCCGTAATGGACCAATGCTTCGGGAAGAAAGCGATATCTATGAGACAATTACTTTTTGTTCTGCAATTGCTGGCAGCAAAAAGACCGTACTTGCTTTTGCGTACGGTTTTCGCTGTTCATCCATCAGGTGTCATGGCATTCGGCATGATCGGTTTTTTTCATGCCTGCATTTTGCCCTGTCTGTCCAGTCTCTGCCAGATCCGTGCCGGTCCGTTTTTTTAATGCAAGATGGCCGCACGTGATCGCTCGGTCAGAGAGTTGTGTGTAAAAAGATTAATATCTAACGTATTTAAATAATGATGTTTACTTGTTTTTTTAAAGTATTGAGAATAGCGGTTTTTTTCTCCTTTCTTTCCACGTCGTTCGTGATACAGGTCATGGCGGAAAAACGGGTTGTTTCCGGAATCGTTTCAAGTGCGTCAGACGGTGAACCTCTTGTCGGAGCATCCGTTCATATCAGTGGAACGGTGATAGGGGTCGTTACCGATGGCCAGGGGGAATTCAAGCTTGACGTTCCGGAAAACACCTCTGAAATTACTTTCAGTTACACAGGTTACGAAACACGAAAGGTTTCGCCCGGGCACGGCAGTGTGCTCAAGGTTTCGCTTGAAGAGAGTGGCTATGCTACCGGAGAGATCGTTGTGTACTCTACCCGTTCAACTGAAAAACTGAAAAATATCCCCCGTAAGGTCGAGATCGTTACCGGGAAGGATATCGAAGCTCTGGATCCAGTCAATGCAACAGACCTGTTGAAAAAAACTTCAGGTGTAGATGTTATCGAATATCCCGGTGTGCTGTCCGGCGTGTCGATCCGTGGGTTTTCGCCGAAGTTTTCAGGGCTGGATCAGAACGTTACTTATCTTATTGACGGTCGGCCGGCCGGGGCGACGAATCTTGCTACGATAGATATGAACAATATTGAGCGGGTGGAAGTGATCAAAGGTCCGTCTTCAGCTCTCTACGGTTCACAGGGGATGGGCGGGTCCATCAATTTCATCACGAAGAAATCAACGGGCAGGATCGCCGGTAACGCTTCTATCGGGTACAGCAGTTTCAGTACGCTCGATGGAAGTGTCAGTGTTGGTGGTTCTCTTGCCGATAGATTCGATTTTGATCTTGGCCTGAGAAGTTTCAACCAGAATGACGATTACAAGGCCGGATCCAATACGTTGATTTCCGACCCGGATCCTGAAGTTCTCGAGCAGGAGATTGGGACGATGGAAAACTCGACGTATGCCACACTGTCGGGGAATCTTCGCTTTGGTTATCAGATCGACGACAGGATACGAGTCGATACACGTGGAGAAATCTATCAGGCTCACAGCGTCAAAAGTCCGGGATCGATCTGGGGAGTATACGGGCACGGGGAAAAAGATGTCGACCGTCAGACTCTCGACGTTACCATGACCGGAGAGTGGGGAGTGCACAATGTTCGGTTTAAACCATACTGGTCTGAAGAGAAATCGGTGTACTACAAAAAAGATGATGATGGTTTCAACTACCGTTCTTCAACCAGTGAGACGGAATGGCTCGGTTTTCAATTGCAGGACGAGGTGGCGTTCTCAAAGCAGAGGTTTACCGGGGGGATCGATTATTCCACGGCCGATGTCGTCTCTCGAAGTTTCCTTGATGCAGAAACCGAAAAAGCGCCTTATCGTCCCAACCAACAGCTTTCCTCATTAGGTCTTTTCGGTGAAATCGGTGTCTCCCTGTTCGATGAGAAAGTCATAGCCAATCTCGGGGGACGTTATGATAGGACAGTGTACAAGCTTAAGGAAACGCCGTTTTTTTCAGTCATCGATACGGATTCGGAAGAGTATGACAACTTCAATCCAAGTGTTAGCGCCCAGTATAGATTTATTCCGGAATGCAAGATTCATGCAAGCATAGGACGGGCGTTTGTCGCTCCGAACCCGTATGAAAAAGCCGGTTTTTACGTCGACAGCAATGGTATGGAAACGCGTGGAAATCCCGATCTGAAACCGGAAACCAGCGTGACCTGGGATGCAGGACTGACCTACGAAACCCAAAATGGCGGGTTCAGAGCCGATGTCACCTACTTCAGCACGGACTGGCAGGATTTTATTCAGACTGTTTCGGCAGTGGATGACGATGATACGGTGTACAAAACTTTCGTCAATCTCAATGCTGCGGAAATGAATGGTGTCGAGTTCGAGGTTTCCTATGATTTCGGGGCATGGGACGACTACCGTTATTCATTGCGTCTTTTCACCAACTTCACGCATCTGTTTTCCTCGAAAACCACGAATGATGAAAAAGAGGAAAAAATGCTTTATGTCAGACAGAACAGGGGAAGTGTGGGCATCGAGTATGATGATTTCAAATTGTTTGTCGCTCGTTTGACGGCAAGATACATCGGAGATCGTTTTGAGCGGAACTGGTTCGGGTACTACGATGAGGTGAGGCCGACACTGAAGGATCCGATCATCGAGATCCCGGCAAGCTTGATTTTTGACGCAAGCGTGGCGTTCAGGGTCAACGACACCAACAAGGTGACAGTGATCGCCAAGAACTTTCTCGATGAAAACTATACGGAGAAAGACGGTTACAACATGCCCGGTAGATCGCTGGGTGTTCGCTACACCGTGAACTTTTGAACGCTATGGTTGTCAAGCCGATGTTTTTCAGTCGAAAAGGAACCTGGACAGTGCTGATAATGGTACTGTCCTTCATTTTCCTGTTTTTGGTTTGCTGCAATACAGTTGAGGGTGAAAACAGGCCTTTCGGGCAGCAATCTATGGCCGATGTTCCGGAGGACATCCCTCTCCGTTATGCCCGCCGTTTCACGCTCAAACGTGTCGGTACGTCGACACTGATCGATGTCGTCAAACCTGCAGGCGCGAAGTTGGGGGTATCCTATCGTTATTTGCTGGTTCCAAGGGGAGAGAGTGTGCCGGAGGGGTTCCCTGAGGCTCTCGTAGTCTCTACACCTGTCGAGAGGGTTACCTGTGGTATAGGATTGCATATCACCATGCTTCGGCTGCTGGGTGAATTTGAGAGCATTGTCGGCGTAGGAAAGAAAGAGTGGATAGGTAATGAAACGATCCTCGAACGGATCGATTCCGGAAAGGTACTCGAAACCGGTTTGTCAGGATCGATGAACATGGAGACAATGGTGAATCTTTCTCCTGATATCGCTTTCGTGTACTCTTCAGGCAGTGATACGGATGTTCATGAGAAGCTGGAGGCAATGGGGATCAAGCCCGGTTTGAGCAGCATGCATCTCGAGGGTCATCCTCTCGGTGTACTTGAGTGGATCAAGTTTTTCGGCGCCTTTTTTGGAAAGTCAGATGATGCCGATGCTTATTTTGCCGATGCCGCTTTCCGTTATGAAACGTTGGAAAGGCAGGTTGGAGAACGTTTCGGCAAACGTCCGGGAGTCATTGTCGGGCAGGGTAAAAGAGGTTTCTGGAGCACGCATGGGTCGAGCGCTTGGTTTGTTCGATTGCTTCATGACGCAGGGGCGAATTACATTCTCGAGGAAAGCACGGATTATGAGGAAAATCCGATCAGTTTCGAACATGCCATGAAAATCGGGCTTGTCGCTGACTATTGGATCAATCCTTTGTATACTGCAACATCGATAGCTGACATTATCAATAGCGACAGTCGGTATACTCATTTTTTTTCAGTCAAAGAGGGTAACGTTTACAACAACAATGCCGCAGCCTTCGACAGCGGCAGGAATATGTTCTGGGAAATCGGCATGAGCGAACCCGATGCTGTTCTCAGGGATCTGGTTCATATCTTTCATCCTGAAATACTGCCCATTCACCGGCTGAAGTATTACAAAAGATTGCATTGAGGGGTTTTTGGCTGAAAAGGCTTGCTGCGCGGATAATTGCTTTTGTAGGCAGCTAAAAAAATATTATCATGCTGTAACAATGTTCTTTCATAGATAGCTGGTGCCGGTTTGAAAGCCGGAGAATAGGGAAGTACGTGAAATTCGTACACTGTACCCGCAACTGTTACAACGGAAACTTCTGTTACAAGCATCATGGCCTCATGATGCAGAAGCAGGGGTTGTTATGGTCACTGTGATGTTGATTTCCGCCAGGAAATCCATGGGAAGGCCGTAACAGCGGTGTCCGTTAAAGTCAGGAGACCTGCCAGCGACGCTATTGCAAAACACGACTACGGGTTATAGTCAGGCAATGCAGTTCAGCTTCATTATGTGAATACAAAATTTCGGAGTGAATCATATCCGGTTATGGCAGTTTAATGTACTGTAGGGGATTATGGTTGACTGGAGATTTCCTACACGTCAGTGTCTCATGTTTTGAGGGTTGATTTTCCCCGATGCATTCGCTTTCAGCAGATAATTCCTGTCGTGTTTAATCTTTGTTCAAGCATTAAACACTAACGGATCATGAAGAAAAAACGCTTTTTACTGTTTCTCGCAGCAGGACTGCTTGCAACAGGCGTGCTCGATGCCGAAGAGATTGCCGGAACGTCGAACACGCCAAATTACAAGGAGAACGAAATTGTTGTAACGGCAAGCAGGGTCGAGGAGCTGAAAAAGGACGTCACGAACAATGTGACGGTTATCACCAGAAAGCAAATTGAAGCGTCTCCTGCGCAAGACCTTGGAGAACTGCTTGCGGAACAAAGCATCGGTCACATTCAGAAATACCCCGGAGCTTCTACTGCTGTTGGTATTCGCGGATTCAGAAGCGATGCTCACGGCAACGATTTGAGAGGAAAAATTCTCATTCTCATCGATGGCAGAAGAGCGGGGACAGGTAACCTGGCCAAACTCATGACCGACAACGTCGAAAGAGTTGAAATCATCAGAGGCCCGGGAGCCGTACAGTACGGATCGGCCGCCATTGGTGGCGTCGTGAACGTCATTACGCGAAAAGGTGAGGGAAAACCTTCGTTTTTTATGGAGCAGGAAATCGGTACATACGACTATAAAAAAACAACAGGCGGTATAGCCGGGACCCTTGGTGATTTTGATTTTTCCGCAACCGGCTCGTTAGCGGAAATGGACGATTACGATACCGGAGACGATATAACGTATTTCAACACCGGTTACGAAGACGAGATACGCGGAAGCGTCAATCTCGGGTACGAATTCTATCCAGGTAACCGGATTGGTGTTACTTATACGCATTTCGAGGTAGGAAGAGCGGGTAACCCCAGCGATTTGGCCAAGAATGATCGAGATAACTACAAAACGACCCGTAACCGTTCCCTCGACGTCAGTTATACCGGAAAATCCACCAATGACCGTCTTTCCTGGATGGCCAGGTACTTTGTGGGTGAAGACACGGATACCTGGTATGATCCGTTCGGGAGCAACCCCGGTGGTTGGGACGATGGTATTCCTTTCTCGAAAACCACCGATCAACAGGGAGCGCAGGCTCAGGTCAGCTATGCTGAAAAAAACTTCACCGTGACGACCGGGGTTGACTGGCTGAATTATGATATCGAACAATCGCCCTACGAACCGCTTGATTCGGAATATGACGATTTGGGATATTTCGCGCTTGCCAAAGGGTATCTTTTCGATCAGAAGCTGGTGCTTACCGCCGGGCTGCGCTACGACGATTACGAAGTGAAGTATACTCATGACCAGGCTAACCCCGAAACGTCAGAGGAAGCGGACAGTTTCGTCAAGAGCTTCGGTCTCGCGTATCATGTTTCCGACAATGTCAAGCTGCGTGCTTCGTACGGTGAAGGGTTCCAGGTGCCGGATGCACAATCTCTTGCAGCGGATTATGTTGTCTCGTCCTGGTCGGGAACAAAACATTACATCGGCAACCCTGATCTTGATCCCGAAACCAGCCACACGATCGATGGCGGTGTGGAGGTGAACATTGACGGATTCGCGTCTTCATTGACCTTGTTCACGACCGAGTATGAAGATTTTATCCAACAGGTGGAAATCGGTCCCGATGAAATTTCCTGGCAAAACCAGGATGAAGCCACGATTACCGGTATCGAAGGGGAGATGTCCTATGTGTTCCCTGTCACTATTGCCGGTTCACGGTTCTTTATGGAGCCATACGCATCAGGGACCTACATGCTGGACTATGTGTCAAGTTTCGATGATGGATCGCCCGATGAAGATATCCGATACCTGCCCGAGTGGAACCTCGTGACCGGTTTGAGGGTTCATGACAGCAATGGCTTCAGCGGTAATTTCAACATGGCTTATTTTGGCGAGACCAAGGTGCAGGACTGGAATTTCTGGCCGGCAAAGGAAGTGACCAAAGGCAGTTTCTGTGTCGCGAATCTGTCTCTTGCCAAAAGGATTTCTGTCGGAAATTCAAAAACCTCGAGCGTTACGGTGAAAGGCAGTGTTGAAAACCTGTTTGATCGGAATTACGAATATGTTTTGGGTTACCCGATGCCTGGTCGTACATTTACTCTTGGATTGAGGTTCGATATCTGACAAGTTTGTACACATCGGATTTTTCGGTCTCTTTCTTCGATATGGGCGCAGATGCTTGTGGGCAGACTGCGCCTGTACTTGTTTAACGGGTTTGGAAAAAGCACGCAGGCCGGTTGGCGTGACTTGAATTGAACAGTTTGGTTTACAGTACATGAGTGGCAATGAAAGCAGAATGAGAAATTTAGCAGTTTTCGGAACAGCGTCTGATGTTGGAAAGAGTATCGTGGCAACGGCTCTGTGTCGCATGTTCAGTAATGCAGGGATCGATGTCGCACCGTTCAAAGCGCAAAATATGTCCAATAACTCAGGTGTTACACCTGATGGGCTTGAAATGGGACGTGCCCAGATTGTGCAGGCTGAAGCTGCCCGTGTCGTTCCGACTGCCGATATGAACCCGGTGTTGCTCAAACCTAACAAGGATACGGGTTCACAAGTGGTGCTGCAGGGGACGGTGGCTGCAAACCGTTCGGCAAGGGAGTATTTCGGCAATACCCGAATCTGGGCCGAAGCGGCGTTCGAAAGCCTTGAAAATCTTCGCCATCAGCACGAGATGCTGGTGATCGAGGGTGCGGGGTCCTGTGCGGAAATGAATCTCTATGAACGGGATTTCGTGAATTTCAAGACTGCCAAAAAGGCCGATGCTGCTGTTGTTCTTGTTGCCGATATCGACAGAGGCGGTGT